>JAFCEM010000004.1:0-24689 GCA_017609145.1 Candidatus Aenigmatarchaeota archaeon
TCATACAGTGTCTGCAGTATCTGGGCACGCGTGGCCTATGTGCCCAATCCCAACTCCTCCATCTTTTTCAGTATAGATGCCATACTGTACCTGTTCGGCGGCTCTGTTTCCTTGTCGAACATGGTGAATTTTTTGGTTTTGACAGGCTCTCCGTTCTTCACTTCAGGAAGCAGCTGCTCTTTGAATTTTGCATAAGGCCCGTAGAACTCCATCCAGTTTGCCTTCAGTGTCTTGACCCCGTGCGCAATGAAATTCTCGCCGTTTACATCAATGACTACCTTCATTAATTCCCTGATAGCGGGCTCAGCGAACACGGCAAGGAAACGCCTCACAATCAGGTCATAGAGCTTTCTCTGATAATTGTTCATCTTTATGAGGTGGCCGGTCGGATATATGGCCGGGTGGGCGCTGTCAGTCTTCTTTCCCTCATTGGGCTTCAGTACCTTTCTGGCAAGCAGCTGTTCACATAGCTTGCTGTAGGGCTTCTGCTTCCAGAGCTTGTTCAATATGATCTTGTATCCGATCTTTGCCGGAAGTTTCTGGGAACTGGTTCTCGGATAGCTGATTACAGCGTGCTCGTACAGTGACTGCGCTATACTCAGTGTCTGGGTCGGAGAGTAGCCGAAATGCCTGTAGCTTTCCCGCTGAAGCGTCGTCAGGTCAAAAGGAAATGGTGGATATTGTTTCTGCTCTTTTTTTTCAACCGAAGCCACAACACCGTCCTTACCTTTGCACTTCTTCATCACATTATCGGCTTCAAGTTTCTTCCAGAACTTGTCCTTCTCATGCATTGCAGTGACTGACCTGTCTTCGATCTTTCCTTTCAGCTCAATCTGCCAGAATGGTGTTGACTTGAATGCCTCTATCTCCCTCTCCCGTTCTTCAAGAATCCTCAGCGTAGGCCCCTGTACCCTTCCTGTTGAAAGTACATAGTAGCCGCCTGCATGTTCCAAGGCAAGTGTCAGCGCCCTGCTCATGTTTATCCCGAAGTACCAGTCAACCTGTGCCCTCGTAAGTCCGGCTTCTATCTGCGGGAAGTCAAGGTGCTTGCTCGCGTTTTCATAGGCTTCTACAATGTCGCCCTTGGTCAGAGTGGAGAACCTCATTCTTTTCCCGTCCTCGACCTTGCATATGAAGCGGAGTATGTTGAACGCTATGCTTGAGCCCTCTATATCAAAGTCAGTCGCAGAGATGAAGCTGTCTGCCTTCTTTGCAAGGGACTGCAGGTTCTCAAAGTATTTCCTTGACCACAAATTTCCCTTTTTTGTGTGGCTCGGCACCCAGCAGACGGAAAAAACCGGGTATGACCACTTTGCCGTCCTGTTTTTTTCCTGCAGAACAAACAGGTGCCCGACAGCAGGCGCGACCACGAGCTCCTTTCCGCCGCGGCTTATCCTGTAATAAGCAACACCGCGGTTTTTGGCCGTGTTCACCTTGCCGTCCGCAAGGGCATGGGCTATCATCTTTGCAGCGTTTGGCTTCTCTGCAATCACCAGAGTGTAGGCCATATCTAAAAAAAGTAAGCAGGGTTTAAATAATTTGCAACTAACCTGTCGCACCAACTCTAGGGCAAGAATTCCTTGTTCTGTATTTTCTGCGGAAGGTATTTTTCGGAGATGAATCTGATGCCCTTGCTAGAAAGGGCTTCAAGCTCAAGCTTGTGACCGGCCTGAAGCATGTGTTTTATCTCATGCTGCCATTCCTTCGGCTTGAACCACACATAGTTAAGCATCTCGTTTGCCCTCTTCTTGTCGCCCTCGTTCAGCTTGATAGTCACGTTCTTCGGTATGTTGAACTGCTGCACGTCCTGGGTGGTCAGGCCGATGAATTTGGCATCAGGAGTTCCCAGGCGGTCCGAGAGGAAGCTCAGGTTGATTGAGCCCTGCTTTATAACTGAGTATATATAGTAACCCCAGGCGTCCGCGTCCGTAAGCACATATACTGGCAGCTTAAGCTCGTTGTGCAGCCTGTTAATCATTCTCCTGCATCCCCTGGCAGGCTGGCCCTTTCCTGTCAGTATCAGGCAGTTGTGCTTCTTCCAGAACTTGTCCTCGTTAAGCCTCTGCCAGACAGCGTCCTTCTCTATGACCAGCACATAATCAGCAGTGCAGTCCCTGAACTGTATTACCTCAGGCTCGACATTGGATGGTATTGCCCAGCCGGAAGAACCCATTCTGGTGCAGTCTATAGTATCCTCCCCGTCAACTATCTTTATGGGCCCTGCTATATATCCCTTCCTGTCGGCTTTCAGGTGCAGCTTCTCCCTAAGTGTATTCAGCGCAGCCTCCAAATCCTCAAGCACGGGGTCGCTTTCGTTCTGGTCCTCGAATGTGTTTTCATTCGTGTTTTTTATGGTCCTCTTCAGGATATAATACATATCCCTGATGGACGTTGAAACGTTCTGCTGCATTATCTTTTTACACTCCGCAGCGACAAGAAGTGTCTGCATGAACTTTCTTGTATGTGCAACGTTCAGGTACGTCCTGCGGGATATCTTGTCGCCCAGCCTGATTATCCTGTGTTTTTCGTCGAAGAACACGTTGGAAAGCGTCCTTATCGGCAGCACTATGCCTGGGTTTTTCATGCTGTTAATGTCTTTGAGTATACTGTTACCCATTATGTTCAGTGTTTGCTTGGGATCGGTCTTGGCCCTCTCCACGCTGCTCTTCTGTATCTTCTTCTCCATTTATTTCACCCCATCTCTTTTCTACCATTTTGAGTATGTTCTCCTCAATCTGTTTGCTTGGACTGCCAGTAAGCTCCTCCAGCGCAACCGCTGTCTCGCCCGCATACCTCTCGAATATCCTCTTCTTCTCCGCTATCATCTGCGCCTTCCTGACACCGGAAAGGTAGAGGGAAAGCTTCCTTGCACAGTCTTGGAGCCCGAGCTTGATTTCCTTGATTATCACGGGATAAGACGCTATTGACTCCTTTGACTCTGATGTGAATGGCACCCATACAGAACATAGGTGCACGAATATGACAACCGGCGCCTCCGGGAACTTGCTCCCCTGCAGACCGTACCTTCTCCAGTCAATCTTGGTGATGGATTTTGTGATTGCACAGTCTCCTGCCTGGTAAAGCAGTGGCACCTTATTTGCAAACCTCATGAAGCTGGGCTCTGCCACTGAGCCGCCGTATGCAATCCCGACCTCAATCTGGAAGGGCCAGCCGCGGTAGACTGTCGGCGGTCTTGATATGGCATCAACCCATTCCGGGTTGAGCTCCTTTTTCAGGCCGTTTTTAATCAGCTCATTACCCAGAGGAGAAAGGCAATCCGTCGGGGGTTTTGTGAGCTTGGTTTCCTTTACGGCATATGATATATTTTTAACATCTTCTTCAGTGAGCTTTCTGGGGCTTGTTCTCGGGTCAATCTTTGCATCCTCGCATATCTTCTTTGCAGTAAGGCTTCCTATCCTTGAGAACTCGCTCGTAAGGAATGTCTGGATTGTCCTTGCTTTGGTATCATGAAGCATTCGCGTCAGTATGCCTATCTCAACCCCATAGAGATGTGGTTTTATCTCATCTGGTTCCTTGGGGAGAACCTGGACGCCCCTGCTGAATTCAACCTTGCCTGTAGGAGAATCGAATACTATGTTCGCATAGGGATTTGAAATCGCAACCTGCTTTAGGTACTCTATAACAGACTGTTTGTGTTCTCTGTAAAGGCCCTCTGCCACAAAAGTAACCTGGACCCCGTGCCATTTGTCAGTTTTAATCACCTGGCTTTCCTCTATCATCGGTTCGTTGTGCTTGACATCTATCTTTATCCTATACTTATGGGTTTTGCCATCGCCTGTTGATGTCAGGATCTGCGTGGGCTGGCCGCTAGTGAGTTGTGAGTAAAGCACGCAGCCTGATATGCCTATGCCCTGCTGGCCCCTACTCTGACGGAGCTTATGGAATTTGCTTCCATATAGCAGCTTTCCGAATATGTTGGCTACCTGCTTCTTGACTATGCCCGGACCGTTGTCCCTTATAACAATCTTGTATTTCTCTTTTTCTAGTTCCTCTATCTTCACGTATATATCAGGAAGCACCCTTGCCTCCTCAGTTGCGTCGAGTGCATTGTCAACCGCTTCCTTTATTATTGTCAGGAGTGCCTTGATCTTGTTATCATAACCGAGGAGATGCCTGTTCTTCTCGAAAAATTCAGATATGGAAATTGCCCTGTGTTCCTTGGCCATCTCATGCGCTGTCTTCACTACCATTGTTCCACCGGCTGGTTTTGTCTAGATTTCAAATCATTTCTGTTGCCTTGAAACCAACATCATGCGACTCTAAAAAGAGTTTTTTCTGGTTTCCTTTTGGGCTATTTCAAGGCTCTTAATTATTGTTTTCATCCCTTTTAAATCAATATCCCTTGCCTTTTTCTCCTGTATACTATTACTTAAATTTAAGCTTTTTAAGCTTTCCCTTGCCTGGTTTTTAGTCATTTTATTGAACTTTGCAAAGCATTCCAGAAGCACGTTTTTTACCTTTTTTGCTTCCCAGAGGAAAAGCTTCTGCACCATGTTTTCCGGCTTTCTGGCCATGGATATCACAACCGAATTGGTGTCGGGTTTTGGATAGAAATCATCCTTGGAAAGCTCTGTTTCTATCTTTATATCAAAGAATGCCCGGGCAAAGATTGAAAGCCTGCTGTAACCCCTTTCATCCGGACCTGAGACAAGCCTGTAGGCAAAACCTTTAGGAACAACAAGAACAGCGCGCCTGAATTTGCATAGCGCCAGCTTCCTCAGCAGGGCCTCTGAGATGGCATAAGGAAGGTTTGAAACAATTACATCACAATCCATTCCTCTTATTTTTCTGAGTATATTGCCTTTCACAACATCAACATTCTTCAGCCTGGCAAGCTCCCTCTTCAGTAGAGAAGCAAGCTTCCCGTCTATCTCAACTGCCACGACCTTGTGCGACTTTTTGGTAAGCTCCTCCGTAAGGAACCCGAGCCCTGCACCTATCTCAAGGACTGTTTCACCAGGCCTTATACCGGCAAGTGAAACAATCTTTCTGATTGTTTCAGCCCGCGTCATGAAGTTCTGCCCCAGCATAGGATCGGGACTTATGTTGTACCTCTTCAGAAGCTCTTTCATGCTTGAATATTCGCCTTTGAGGATAAAAGTATTTCTTTTTATGGATGAATTGAAACAAGAATAGTATATGGGTGCAGAAGAGCAGATAAAGGAGATAGAGGACGAGATTGCGCGGACGCAGTACAATAAGGCAACGGAGAAACACATAGGCAAGCTTAAGGCGAAGCTGGCGCAGCTCCGGGCACAGGAGCAGAAGAGGTCCGGTAAAAAGGGCGCGGGCTATTCTATAAAGAAGAGCGGCGATGCAACTGTTTTGCTGATTGGGTTTCCCTCAACAGGCAAGTCCACGCTTCTCAACAGGCTGACCAGCGCCAGCTCCAAGACCGGTGATTATGACTTCACCACCATTGATGTGATACCGGGGGTAATGGAATACAGGGGCGCAAGGATACAGATAGTCGATGTTCCGGGTGTGATTGAAGGAGCTGCGTCCGGCAGGGGCCGGGGAAAGGAAATCCTTTCCGTGGTGCGCAATGCAGACTTAATTCTGATTATGATTGATACCGAAACAATGGAAAGGCTTCCGCTCATTGAGAAGGAATTGTATGAGGCGGGATTCAGGCTGAACCAGAAGCCGCCAGATGTTAAGGTACAGAAGAAGGGTAGCGGTGGCATTGACATAACCGGGGCAGAAACCTGCGGTATGAAAAGGGACACGATTGTTTCAGTCCTGAAAGAATTCGGCATATACAATGCTGATGTGGTAATAAGGGAGAACGTTTCCCTAGAGCGTTTAATAGATGCCATGATGAAAAACAGGGTCTATGTGCCCGCGCTGGTAATCATGAACAAGATTGACAAAAAAAGGCCGGCGAAGGTGGAGAAAGACTGGGTTTTGGTGTCCGCTCTGAAGGGCACGGGCATTGACACGCTCAGGGAAAGGATATGGGGTGCCCTCGGTTTCATGCGCATCTACATGAAAAAGCCCGGGAAGGAGGCGGACATGAAAAAGCCGCTTATCATGAAAAAGGGCGGAACGGTTGCGGATGTCTGCAAAGCCATGCACAGACAGGTGGAAAAGAACTTTAGGTTCGCAAGAGTCTGGGGCATTTCGGCATAGTTCCCTGGCCAGAGGCTCGGGGTGGAGCACAGGCTAAAAGACCAGGACATCGTAGAACTCCACCTCAGGTGATTTATTAATAAAATACAATAGGAATTATGATAGCAGAAATTGCCATGTTTCTGGCGATGATTACGCTTCTTTATATCATTTATCTGTACAGGAAAGAGCTCAACGAGCTGAAGTTCCAGAAATACAGTCTTTCATCCAAGTACGGCAAGATGTCCGAGCAATTCATGCCCTTTCTTGAGCACTACCCGTTCGACAGGCAGAACTTCAGGTTCATTGGCACGCCGATAGATGGGATACAGTTTGAGGACGACAGGGTTGTCTTCGTGGAGTTCAAGACAGGAAGCTCAACATTGACGGCAAAACAGAGGCTTGTCAGGGAACTTATAAAAGACAGGAAAGTGGAGTTCAGGGAGTTCAGGATATAAACAAAGCAGAGAAAACTGATCTGGCTGCCATTGCCTTAGTGGTCATGTTTTTGGGCATACCTCGGTATATCTGTCTTTTCGCGCGAAAAGACATATCAATATGTCCTTGATTTTTTCAGCAGCCACAAGCATTCCCTTAATAATAGTTTTAGATTGCATTGCACAAACCAGTCAGCAGTGGGTAATTCCCAATTCTATATTGCCATTTCAGTTATTCGGGATTTTGACACTGTAGGTATTTTATGAGCATTTTTTCAATAAGCATATTACAAAAAACTGTGGCAACCCAGAATGAATTATGGTTTTGTAATTGTTTTAGTGGCATTATCAGTCTTTTTGATTTTGCTTTTCGGTTTTCCTGCTCTGTTATCCATACCATATTTTACCTGTGCTTTGGATTGGTTCTGATAGTGATGCCGTCTATAATCAAATTGGCTCGTCGCCCAACCCTTTTTTCGAAATTTTTAAAAACCGGCGCGTATTTCTTTTTCGTCTCGTTCATTTACGAGATAACCACACTCAAATGGGATAGTGGGGATTCCCGGGAAAATATATCGGCTGGATATCTGTTCTGGGCGTAACCTTTCCTCTTGAGGAACTGATATTCTGGCTCATGCTTCTCTCAACAGCATGTCTGTCTTTTTATGAATTCTTCTATGATGATGAAAAATAACAATTTTTAACATGGAAACAATAATTTAATATGGTCACTTCAAATGTGATTAAAAAACTCGGCCAGACCGACGTGATTGTTTATTACAGCAAAATCGCATCCAGTGCCTGTGTGAAAAGATTCCTGACAGGCAAGGAAATCGCAACCAAAATATGGCTTTCCAGGGGCATACCATATTTTATCAAGCGCGGCTCAAAGGAGCCGCCTCTCAGTATCGAAGAGCTTGCTTCTGCCGTGGATTCGGATTTTCTTGAGGCAAGGAAGAGCAGAATGGGACTTTCCACTGTAAGGAACAAACTCAACAAAACCCAGCAGAAAATCTGGGATTATTTCCCGCCCAGAAAGCTCATGGACTTGTTCTATGCAACCAATAACGAAGGCAGGGGGAAGCCGCTTGAGAGAATATACTTTGACATAGACCGCTCGGGCCAGGGCCCGGACAGGGCGCAGAAAGTCGCAGCAGAGCTGGCGGATTTGATAAGGGCTGACAGTGATTTCAGGAAGAAGGTCGGAAATTTTGATTTATTTCCAATGTGGACGGGTTCGAGCTTCCACATCTATCTTATGCTGAATAAGAAGATTCCGAACAGCGTCTACGACAGAGAAATACATTTCTCAAAGAACAGGCCCACGGAGAGCTTCACCGGAAGGTGGGCAGACGAGATAAACAAAAAACTCAAGGTTAAGGTAATCGGCGGGCACCAGAAAAGCCCGGGTTGCATAAACATAGACCCGAGCCAGAGCCCGTCAGGAAAGCTCGCAAGGGCGCCATTCTCGCTGCACATGAAGGATGCCAAAACAGTGGACGGTGTTGCCATACCATTGAAAATAGAGATGCTTGGTGATAAGAATCTGACCAGTGAGCTGAAGAAATACACACCCGACAGGGTTCTAAAGGAACTGAATTCCCTGGCAGGGAGGCTGCCATAATAGATGGAAAAGAAGTAGTTAGAAGTCAAGGAATCCCTTTTCCTTTATTGCGGCGGGGGAGCCGCCCGCATGCCAGGAAAGTCTGGGCCTTATCTGGACACTGTAGATTCTTTCTGAGTTGTCGTCGAGCACTATTGCAGAGCCCTTCTGCCTCGGCAGATTGTTTATGTAATTCTGTATATCCTTGAGCATATAGGTCTGCATAACAGACCTCAGTGCCTCTATGTCCGCCTTTGAAGTGAGCCTGTGTGATATTATGAGATCTGACTGTGCAAGTGCATCCGGATGCAGCTTGTTCGGCCTTTGGGTTATGAGAAGTAGGGATATGCCTGGTTCCCTTCCTTCCTTCACAAGCGTCAAAACTGGTTGCGTCGCCGGTCCTTCTGCCCCGTCACCCACAAACTGATGTGCCTCATCAATCATTATCCATACCATTGGTATGGTTTCTTTGCTGCCTCCACCCATGACTTCGAACTCCTCGGTCTTCCTTGCCTTAAGCCTCTCATGGAATATCTTTCTTGAGAGGAGCCCCACCAGCATGCCCCTGACAGACCAGCCGGAAGATGTCCTTGCAAAATGTGACACATCTAGAACAGAAACCCTTCCCCTCGCAAAAAGATTCTTCACTGGTGTGCCCTTTTTTTCAAAAACACCCCATTCATTCGCTGCTGTAAACCTGTTGACAAGTGCATTCCTAACATTTTGTTCACAACGCTCATCAGAATCCAGAACGCTTATTATGTCACGTATCGAGTATTCATTTCCGAACTTTGACCTGACATTTTTAATCACCCTGCTTATCGTAATGCCATGGGAGTCTATCGGGGAAAATCCAAATGTTATAATCCAGTCATCCGCTTCCATGTCACTGCATGCGACACTGAGCGGACAGTCCACCTTGACCCCGAGATTTTCATATTCGCTCATAAACCCTTTGGGAACAAGAAATTTTATATTCAGAGCAGCCGGCTTCATCTTCCACTCTGCAAGAACTCTCCTGTCCTTTTCATTCGGGCTTTTCATCGACCAGTAGATTCCCATAGTGTCAATCATTATCACGGAAAGGTTTTCCCTTATCTCTTTGGGCAGTCTCGTCATCTCCTCCGCTATCACAGCAGCAGAATATGATTTCCCAGAGCCGCGCTTGCCTGCCACAAGGACAACATGGGGTCTCAGGACATCCATATACATGGGGTTCGTGAGATGAGCCTTTTCACCTGTCCCTACAACATGCCGTCCTATGAACGCAGTTCCTTTTTCGCCGAATTCTTCAAAGTCTTTTCTGTTCCTGCCGATTATTATCTTCTCCATACATTTCGCCTTGTAATATGTAACGGGGTCTGATGGGTATACCCGGCTATGTCAGGAATGTAAAGCTGTGTATTGTAATTGCACCGGGACTTAGCGACTGGTTACTGTTTTTAATATATTAATTATTAACTCCAATATTATTTATAGGGGGTATTCTATGAGTAATCTTATTGAAAAATTCCTGGAGGACAACAGTGATGTAATAGTAAAGGTCCTGAGAATTCTTGAAGGCAAGTCCGCCAGCGCCAGGATAAAGCTTGACGGCATGCAGTTCGACATAGGCGATTCAAAGATTGAAATAAGGGGAGAAATCGACCTTGTTTTTATACCTGACAAGAAAAAATCAAAGGGTACGGATTCAAAAGATGCAGTGATAAATAATGAAAAAAAATAATCCCAAGAAGGGTATAAAAATAAATAGGAAAGTTGTAGAAGACTTCATACAAAAGGTATGCGGAAAGGCCCATCTGTTGATTCTGATTAAAAATAAACCTGCACTGGAACTGTGTTTTTGCGACAAGGAAATAATTGCAGAAATAAAGAATCCTATACTTGCCATGACACTGGGTCTTGAACACTTTATAAAAAAGAAGGAAGAAAGGGGAAATGAACTGGGTTTTGTGAAGGAACTCAAAAAGCTGGGATATAAAATCAAAATCAAGTATAAGATGTTCGAATTTGAGTTATAATCATTTCCCGGACACAATATCTATGGCGCGCTTGGACACACTACCATACTTCCATTTATAGTACATATAATAGGATAATTGTCCTATAGTGCTTGCATACTTACGAAGTGATGGTGTCCACATTCTTATGTTGTGTCTCCAGCACCTGGCAAAGAACTCCCACTGGCTCTCTGTTATTTTGCTAAGGTCGCAGCTGAATCTGTTGAGCACACATTCTTCAAGGGGCACAAAGAAAAGTGGGGCATAATATATTTTCGCGTGCCTGAGCTCGTCGAGGAGTTCCAGGGTATCCATTCTGTCCTTTTCATTCTCGCCCGGAAACCCTGTTATCATTGTAATGAGCGGATACCAGTTATTATCGTTAAGTATGCCTATGCATTCACTTACTATCTCCGGCCAGTTATCCACAGAATAGGGAAGTGCTTTTCCCTTCATGTATTTTTTCATCAGCCTTACGCTTCCTGTTTCTACCCCTGTTTCGGCAGTTACATATGGTTTTCCCCTATAATTAAGCCATGCCTTTTGCAGTATTTCTTCAGAAACTTCTGAAATTAATTTTGGGTTTGCTTTGGCGGGGGCCAGCGAGATGTGTGCAGGTTGTATAGACTCTACACCCTCAACAGCTGATACTGACCTGAAGAGTTTGAGAACAGCAGTACTGTTCGGTTCGAAGACGCCCTGTTTTGCACCGTAAAGAAATGCATCATCCGAAGCCAGCATTATCATACCTGAGCCCCCGCGAACGTTGACCTTAACCTCCCTTATTATCTTGTCCAGAGGAAAGGATATCTTCCTCCTCATTGTCGGGGCACAGAACTGGCATCCACGCCCACAACCTCTTGTTATTTCGGTACAACCATGCATCGATGCATGCCTTATCGTTGGCACATCATCAATATCATTGAGTCTTCCATGAACAACAGACGGTGTTTTCTCGCCCTTAACAGCCTTCCTGAATATATCAACAACTATGCTGTCCGCTTCGCCAATTATGACAGTATCGATGCCATACTTCTCCCTTTTTCCAAGTCTCTCGATTTGCCAGGAGCCCGCTCCCCCAACTATGATTTTTGGCTTATACTTTCTGAGACATCTCTTGCTCATAAGCTTATGGAACTCATCAGCGTTCATTGACCTTCCGCCAAGATTCATGAAAGAAGAATAGGTTGTGCTCACATAAGCAAGACCCATGCTTTCCATACAAGACACGCCAACCACTTTTGTTTCCGGTCCAACGAACCTGTCAAGATCAAACGGGTGAACGACTGCTATGTCCGATTCACTGAAACCATTCTCAAGTAATTTGGCCTCTATCTTCCTCAGCCCGTTTGGTGCAAATTTGACAGTTCCATCTGGGTTTTTCTCTGCAGGAGAGTACCATATTTTATGTTTGAGTGAGCTGAGGGGAATCATCCTTGAAGGGAAACTCGTTGTAAACGCTATGAAGGGATTCTGTTTAAAATCGCTCATCTCAGTCGCCGGGGCTGTCAGAACTATTTTTGACATAAATTTTTATTGTGAATGAAAAGATAAATATAATTTGGAAATGGGGTCGACGAGAATCGAACTCGCAACAGCCGGTTTCTTCCTGTCATCTAACCCTTTCATCGGAAAACTTTTAGTTCTCCCTTTACAGGGCGCTCAATAAACCGAGCTTATCCAAGCTCCAGCGAACTGGAGCCGGCTAGTTTACCATTAGCCTACGACCCCACTCATTCATATTTTTTTAATACTATTTAAAACTACATTAGACCTTAAATCCATAGGATAAAGTTCACTGTGATTATTTTTCCATTATACATCGCATGTCTGGTGACTGGTGCAACAATACTGGAACTAGCGCTAGGATATGTGCCTTTGGTTACATTCTCACCACTGAGCTCAATCAGGGTATTGTTCATATCCCTCATTTCAAAATAAAATTCGTAATTTTTATCAAGCAGGAGCTTCTTTGCCTTACTGTAGCTCATATCAAGAAACATACCCAGCTTGGTTTCGTTTATTTCATATTCACCATTGACAAGACCAAGCGCAACCACGTTTTCCATATCCCAGTTCTTTGGAATTCCTGGTATCCTTACCAATGAATCAGATACCGTCAGTGATGTTTTCTGCATACTGATAAGGCTGATTTGTGTTCTTGTCTGGGAACTGGCATAGTTCCATGCAAAAAAAAGAAAACTTATCGTTGCAAAAAACATAATAACTGAAATCACAAAATCCATCGACCATATCTGCGCTTTCATCATAAATCACCAAATATAGTGTTATGTAATTGTTATGGCACCATCCCTGTTTTCAATAAGATTCACGCCTTTGACAAAGTTCCCTGTTATATTTTGTGTCAGCACATTCTTGAAGTATTCAAAATTATCAAATGACAATATTATCTGATTTGAATTTATTGTTATGGAATAACTAAGCCCGGAAATCCTTTCAGGGAAAACCACCTTGGTTTTGAATCCGGGTCCTTCAAGGAAAGCTGTGTTTATTTTGCCGGCAACGCCGTCCAGTAATTTTTCCGATTCTATTTCCAGCATCACACGGTTGATTTCTGCTGTCTTTTCCATACTCGCCAGAGCAGCGATGCTGAGCGCTGCAATGAGCAAAACAAAGATCATTACAAATTCCATGGCACCCTGTGCTTTCATATTATATTATAACCCATCAGGAATAATATAATAATATGAGGGGGTTTTTGCTTTCCCTGGATGCGCTGGTTGCAATAGGGTTTTTGTTCGTGCTTGTTCTGTTCCTGTCGGGTATAAGTTTCACATACTCGGTTTCGGAGTTTGAATATCAGAGACTCTATTACTCAGGAAAGGATATGCTGAACATAATGAAGACAATGAGTGTGGATGACATTGAAAACCGTTCGATAGTAGAGCATCTTTTGAGCAAATGCCTGCTGAACCAGACCGATATAGACAAGACAGTACTGGACATTGTTGGTTCGTTGTGGGCCAACGGCGAACTCACAGAGGCTGAGGACTTTATTGATGAGGTTTTTGGCAACATGACCGGCTCAACAACTTATGGTTATGAGATTCTTATGGATGGTGTGAGTATCTATCTGAAAAATACCACCACACCGGCAAGATACAAAACCAAACTCAGTACCATAGCGAGCGGCTACATGACAGGCGAGCCTGTTTCCGGGTTTGTAGCAAGGTCGTATCTTGAAACTACAAGCAGTATGTATTCCGAATATGTATATTTTGGTGGTTATGAAGGTGATGGTAACGTGACTAAAACCGTGATTCTGCCGGATTATGATGATATAATTTCAGTATACATGGAGATGGATGTAGGCGGCGATTTCACGCTTTATATAAATGATGAACCTTCGGGTCATTACACATCATCCGGAAACAACATGTCAGCTGACATATGGTACCCAAATTCTTCATACTTTTCCAATTTTGAACGGGGGAACAACACAATAAAAATAGGGTTCGATATACCCGAAAACAATTTCATCGGCGGTGGTTACATAAGAATAACATATAATGGATCGGAAATAATTCCGGAATCACTTAGAACCATCGGCGAAAACGCAAGCTCTACGGACTACCTACCGGGGATAGAAGGCATCATAAATGTTTATTCGTCATTCTATGTCCCGGGCCAGCTTAACAACATCTCGGCATATCTGCATTTCAACAGCACCAATACTATCTTTTTTGCTGTTGGCAACAAGACCGTCTATGAGGGCAATGGAACAAATGAGATGAACGTAACACTGGAGGATGGGAATTTTTCCGGGCTTTTTGATTATGATGAACTCAGCAAAAAGACAATACCCATAAGGATAGGATTGAAGAATGTTTCTTATACTGTAATGGGAAGTGGAATCGGTGATACTGTTCTGTCAACTGACGTATCCGGAAGTATGGATTATTGTGTCATATACAGCATACCTTACACATGCCATTATTCATGCATCTGGGGTGGCTCCAAGAGTTGTGTTGTCTCGGACCCTGCTGAATGCACCGGAAATATCTGTGAAGGCTTCTGTTTCTGGCCGTACGGGCACTGGCTTGATTGTATAGAAACAAAACTTGATATGGCAAAGGATGCGGCAAAGGATTTTGTGGATGTTGTCCTGAATGAGAGTATACCCGGTAACAGGGTCGGGCTGAACGCATATAAAGACTTGGTTACAAGAGCGATGAGTCTCACAAATAACAAAACTGCTCTTCATGAAGAGATAGAACAATACACTGCATACGGGGGCACCTGCATCTGTTGCGGTGTCGAGGATGCCATAACAGAACTGACTACGGAAAGCAATTCCTCCAGAAGAAGGAGCATAGTCATAATGAGCGACGGGATGACCAATGTAAGGTGTTATACCGCTTCTGCCGACCTCAATGATGACGGCCGTGTGGACGCAAAGGATGATGCGATACAGTCGGCATGCAACGCATACAACAACCATAATATAACAGTATATACTGTCGCTTTCGGCTATGAAACAGACAACGAAACCCTTCGGCTGATGGCAGAATGCGGAAACGGGAAATTCTATTTCAGTAACACAACGCTTCTTGCAGAAACATTCAAGGAGATAGCCGAAGAGATTGTAAATGGCAGCTATACGGCACAGACCGTTATGATAGAAGGCAATATTACGAGCCTCAACAAACTCTATCACGACTCGTATATCAAATTCAACTATACATCAGATATGAGCCCGGTAGAGTATGGCCAGATTATACTCACTTTTGAATCAAAAAGATTTGGAAATCTGACAGGGAACGATACAATAACAGATAACATAACAGGAACCAAGGAAAGCTGGTATTACATACCCGATAACACTGAACCAGTAAACGTAAAGATTACTTCCTACTCATCCAACTACTGGACTGACAGGCTTTACGCAAGGCCCGAAGGTGGCTCGTGGGAGAGGGTGTACTGGCTGGCTGATTTTAATGGTGGGGTTCCATACATCAAACTCGGAGATCCATATATAGTCACCGTACCAGTGGAGTATGTAGGCACGGGAAACAATTCCGTAAAGCTTGGAACAGGCACGTCATCGGATTCTCCGACAGGAGCTTCGGTCGATGATAAGGTTATTTATACCCTCAGGTTGGGTAATATTTCACAGACAGGATATAGCACACCATTCTCAAAATCAAGTGGAAGCACAATGACTGTTTATTATGACATAGACGGCGATAATATTGAAGATGGTTCTTCCGTAATAATGTATGGCCCGAACCCCGGCGACATTTTTGATCCGACCAATGATGCCATAGACGATTCTTTTTTGCGGCTCATGGACACACTCAATTTCGTGTATGATATCAATGAGGGCAGCTATGGAAACGGAACAATGGAAAATCCATATGACGGGGTTAATACCACGAACCCTATAGAATTCCAAATCACTCAAGACGAAGTCAACTTTGAGTTTGGAGAAATATCAGGCGTTCCCTCTTTATGGGGACCCGCTAATCTGGAGATAGTATTATGGTCATGAAAGCACAGATTTATTCGCTGATTGTGGTACTTATAGTCATTCCATTATTCATGTTTATATCACTTTACATAAGATCAGCGCAAACCATAAAAAGCGGAGGGTTGGAAAAGATTGTGGCAGACCAGGAATACCTGATGATGAAAAATATAGAAGATGATTTTTCAAGGGCTGTTGAAATATCCGGAAAAAGAGCAATACTTGCAGCAATCAATGATGTCATAAACAGAGGCGCATATCTGGAAAATTCGACTCTCAGTATCACGGAAATGATGATTAACGGGACATTGCATGGAAACCTTAGTTTTATAATGATAGATAATACGCTGGATGAATGGAAAAACAATATATTGGAAATATCCACGGAATTCTATACATATCTGAGCTGTCACGACCTTGTAATAGAAAATCATAACGGAATTAAAATAAAGGCTACAGTTAACATGAGCATAAATGTTTCTGATAATCTGAATATATCTGAAATATCAAAGAATATCAGAAAAGATATTTTGGTATCTTTTGATGGATTCGAAGACCCATTGTTTCCAATGGAAACCCTGGGTTTTTTGGAGAGAAAGATAGATATCTATCCATACACATTCTA
This sequence comes from Candidatus Aenigmatarchaeota archaeon, assembly GCA_017609145.1. Taxonomy (GTDB): domain Archaea; phylum Aenigmatarchaeota; class Aenigmatarchaeia; order QMZP01; family QMZP01; genus JAFCEM01. Next base: position 16,286 of record JAFCEM010000004.1, read on the forward strand.
TGCGAAAAAAATAGTAACAGGAACTTCATCCGGCAATTGTTCCGGACCAGTGACTTTTGATAATACAACAGCAGACCCGGAAAAAATTCTTGTTACTTATGATGCTTCGGGTATTTCGGGGTATATGGGTGTGATTGCTGAAACAGGGGGCATACCATCGGCTTCCTGCTATGTTATCGGAGCAACAGATGCTGTGAGCGAAATTAGCAGCGTAGTGAACCAGACAGGATACCAGACAATATACATTGACAGTGTAACCAGCGCTGCCTGGTCACTGCCAATAAAAGAGGGCATAGAGAACGGTTATTATTACTACAGCAATGGCCCGACCATGCTGGAAAGGCTGGAAGGTAATTTTAGTGGTGGAAACCCGAACGGTACAGAAACGTTTGTAATCATTCCTGATTTACAGGCCCTGGGCATGGAAATCAAAGACCAGCAGACCAGAATAGCCTATTTATACTTCTCAAGCCAATCTTTAAACGGACAGCAGGTGAGGGGTTTGCCCGAATGGTTCAGAATAGACTCCGAACATGCGGATAATTACAATCTGACAGAACTGTTGATGTCTTAACGAGGAATCAGCACATGCCCAAAAAAACTAAGGCCCGTTCTGAGGAGAAAAGAGCAAATATGCCCAGACCACCGATTCCGGCACCACCAACACCAATGTCAAAGCCAATGAAGAGGAGAGTAGCACTCAAACCCATTAAACGGCCGCCGGAAAATGTAGACTTTCTGGAAACCGATATAGACAGGCTTTTCCGGATTATTGAGAGTGAGAAGAAACTTAGTATCAAAAAGGCCGCAAAGCGATTTAAAGTACCGGAAAATAAAATAGAAGAATGGGGGACCATCCTTGAAGAAAACGGTCTCATAGAGATGGACTACCCAACTTTTGGCAAGCCTGTAATGAAATCAAAAAGCGTATCCAATAAGAATGCCAAAAAACAGGAGGAAAAATGAGCAGGGAAGAAGTGCTGCAAAAATACAAAATAGAAGCAGACGGTGTTTCAGGAGATATCACTATTATGAAGGTTCCGGATGAGTTTACTCTTGTTTACCAGCTGAAATATCCCAAACTCGAACCCACAACACAGGCCGTGCTACGGGCCATACGGGAAAAAGTTATATCAGAAATGAATATCAGTCCTGTTGAAATCATGAACATTATGGAAATAGAGAAGCTAAAGAAAGGTTTCATTGAAAAATCACTGAAACTGATTGGGGAAGAACTACCGCATATGCCAAAAAACAAGCAGAAAATCCTTGCAGGAATCCTGACACACAAATCGGTTGGTATTGGTTTGCTGGAATTTCTTCTGCATGATCCCAACATAGAGGAAATCGCTGTCAACTCTTCAAAAGAGCCTGCGTGGGCATATCATGTGAAATTCGGGTGGATAAAAACGAATATAAGCCTACCTTCGGAAAGCGAAATTTATAATTATGCTGCCCTTATAGGTAGAAGGGTTGGTTCACAGATAACAAATCTGAATCCTTTGATGGACGCCTATCTTACCAGTGGTGACCGATCCAATGCAACCCTTTTTCCGATAAGCACAAAGGGTAATACATTGACTATAAGGAAATTCGCCAGGAGGCCGTGGACAATAACGGATTTCATCAAGAATAAAACAATATCAGTAGAAGTTGCGGCATTTTTGTGGCTCTCGATACAATACGAAATGAACATACTGATAGCAGGAGGCACGGCATCAGGTAAGACCAGTATGCTAAATGCTTTATCCTGTTTCATACCACCGAACCACAGAATCATATCAATAGAAGAAACGAGGGAACTCCAGATTCCGGATTTTTTGCACTGGGTACCACTGACCACAAGACCACCAAACCCTGAAGGAAAGGGTGAGGTAACAATGCTGCAACTGATGATAAACGCACTCAGGATGAGACCTGACAGGGTTATTTTCGGTGAGATAAGAAGAGAAAAAGAGGCCGAAGTGTTATTTGAAGCCATTCATACTGGCCATTCCGTATACTCAACACTTCACGCAAACACGAGCGAGGAAACATTGAGGCGGCTTACCAATCCACCCATAGATATACCGTCCGCACTTCTGGGCTCTCTGCAACTGGTACTGGTAATGCACAGGGACAGGAGAAAGGAGATAAGAAGGGTTCTTGAGCTGTCCGAACTTATGCCAAGCAGCAGCGGCAGGAACGAACTGAAGATGGAATTGAATACGATTTATAACTGGATACCTTCAAAGGACAGTATAATGGCACTCAATGAATCAACAAGGGTCCTGAATGATATTAAGCTCTATACTGGAATGGGTGACCAGGAGCTCAAAAAAGACCTTGCTGAAAAAATAAAAATCCTTGACTGGTTTGTCAAAAACGAAATAAATGATATTTATAAAGTTGCAAAGATTATTTCTGAATACTATGTCAAACCGGGAAACATTACAAAAAGGGTGGGCATAAGAAGGAAAGCGGGTGAGGTGAAAGCCAAAAAATCTTTTAATAAAGAGAAATAACTATTAATATATGAAACTCCCGCTTGTGCCTCTATCCGAAAAAAGAGCAAAGAAGATATCAAAGCATTATCTTGGGTGGGGACAACGGCTCTCGAAAATTTTCCCTTCACTGGACATTAACCTTGAGCGGGCCGGGTTTAGCATGGAAGCGAGGGAATGGTCTTCCGTTGCTTTTTATTCATTCCTCAATTACTTTTCCATAATATTTGTCATCATCTTTTCAATAGCGATAATGTCAAATATGATTTTCTCCACAGCACTTTTGACATCCATGCTGGTCGGGTTTGCCGTTGGTTTTGGTACATTTTTTTACATAAACATGTATCCAAGAATAATTGTTTCGAGAAAAATCAGGGATGTGGAAAAGAATCTTCCGCAGGCTCTTCATCATCTGCTGATAGAGGTAAGGTCAGGCATGCCACTTTTTAACTCTTTCATATCACTTGCCAGGAGTAATTATGGTTCGCTGTCGAAAGAATTCCAGAATGTGGTGAACGAAATAAACACGGGCAAATCAGAAATTGAGGCCTTGGAAAAGATGACAAGGGAAAATTACTCACTTTATTTTAGGAGGATTATGTGGCAACTGGTGAATGCCATGAAGAGCGGCGCTGATATCGGTTCAACGCTCAAAGAGATAGTAGAACAGATGACACTGGAACAAAAGGCAGACATAAAAAAATACGGGGTTCAGCTCAACTCCATGGCCCTCTTTTACATGATATTTGTCATTATATTTCCCACACTGGGTATAGTTTTTCTGCTCATACTCAGCTCTTTCATGGGCGCCTTTTTTGACATACAAGTTATCATGCTTGGTGTTTTAGGTTTTCTTGTGCTGATACAGTTCCTGTTCATAGGTATGATTAAGGGGAAAAGGCCTGTCGGAGTTTGATAAGGTGTAAATATGATTTACAGAATAATGCCTGAAAGATATAAGGTAAAAATAAAGGACTGGCTTTATTTTTCGGGGAGCAGAAAAACGCCATCGGGATTTGTTAATTATGCCTTTTCTTTTGCATTCACGCTTGGTTTCTTGTTGACATTTTTAATCAATATATATAATCCTCTTTCGACCTTGCTCTTTTTTACATTATGGTTCAGTGTTTTTCTGGCGTTCTTTGCGCTTCTTCATGGCACTCTTATCATGATAATAGATAAGAGAACGAAAAACGCCGAAAAAATACTGCCGGATGCTCTTCAACTGATGGCTGCGAACAGCAGGGCAGGTTATATACCAAGCAGGGCACTTCTCATGAGCGCACGGCCTGAATTCGGCCCTCTTGCTGAATCAATAAAAAATGTGGGCAAAGAGATGATGACAGGCAGGCCTCTCGATGAAAGCCTTCAACAGCTGCATAAGAACATAAAATCACCTATGTTGGAAAAGACGACAAAGCTGATAACAGAGGGTATAAAGAGTGGTGGTGAGTTTGCAATTCTACTTGAGGAGAACGCAAACGACATAAGAAGGATTCAGATACTCAAAAGAGAGATGAGAGCCAGCGTGTTGCTTTATATAATTTTTATAACATTCGCAGGTACTATTTGTGCTCCTGTGCTTTATTCATTATCTTCTTTCCTCATAGGAACAATCGGCTCCTTCGGTGCAATGGCACAAGTTCCGGGAGGTGCACTGGAGCAGGTTTCTTTCTTGACATTCAGCGGGCTGGAGGTATCACAGGAATTCCTGTTTTTCTTTTCGATAATAGCCATACTGATTACAACAAGCTTCAGCGGGCTTATAATAGCTCTTATCAGCCACGGAAAGGAGAGGGCTGGAATAAAATACGTGCCAATAATGGTAATCCTTGGTCTGGTGATTTTCCTTTTGCTTGGAAGCGTAATATCCACTGTTTTTGGTACTATGGCCCCTTGATAGCGCAATTATTTTCTGGTTCTGGTCAATATTTATATACCAGCTAATACAAGTATATAGCATGAAAAAAGCTCAAGCAGCAATGGAATATCTGATGACTTATGGATGGGCAATACTGATAGTGATAATAGTAGCAGCAGCTTTGATTGCACTTGGTATTTTCAATCCAGCAACAGGGCATACAGCGGTGGGTTTTCAGGAGCTTGGTCTGCCGAACGACTGGGCAATGGCCAGCGACGGCAGTTTCCAGATACAGATACAGAATCAGTTGCTTACAGGAACAGCCACTCATGTGAATGTGACGGCAGAAGAAAAAACATCAGGAACGGCATGTACAGGAAGCACTACACCTTCTGACGTAAGCCTTACACAGGGCAGTTCACAGACATTTACAATAGACTGCAGTAATCTTGGACTCGCGTCCGGGGACACCTACTCCATCAAAGTTATGATCGACTACACAACAACTTTGGCTCACACGGATTCAGGCACTGTCAGTGGAACGGTATCCTAAATAAAGTCCATTTTAGTATTTTTTTTATTTTTAATTACTTCTATTTTTATTGCTCAGGTCAGGCGTGAAACCATCGGCAACGGGGGGAGGGTGCTCTTATTCCACGCCTACCTGAACAAAATCAGTAGTAGCTTCGAGTATGATAAAATAAGTGCCTGTTTGCATAGGCAACGTGCCGTTCAGGGGTGCCATTGATACCGCAGAAAGCGTATTTCCTGTTGCAGACATAGTAAACATTATATTACTGCCTGTTATGTTTACATTTTCTATTCCTTCTGGTATGTATATCTTAAGTGCAGCCTTTGCTGGCGGACCCTGTGAATACAAAAGATTAGCAGTATCAGCGATATTGTTTATGGCGTTTTTTGCATAGGAAGCAGAGAGTTCCTGTATCGCGCTTTGCTGTACATTCGAAACATACGCCCAAATCGGTATTATGAAGGCCAGAAGCACCATTACCATTACCATAAACTCAAAAGCGACCTGAGCCTTCATATTCATATATGATTATTGTTTAGCTGAAATAAATGTTGCTGTCAGGCTTGGAATACGCTTTAAAAGTGATTCTGACAATAAATAACCAACGCCCCGGTAGCTCAGTTGGTGGAGCACTGCATTGGTAACGACTCTTTTCGGTTCAGGCGCCGCCAAAAGCGTCGACGGAAAATGAGACAAACATGCAGAGGTCGCGGGTTCAACACATGAGGCCTTTTTACAGGACTCGAAAACATCCCCTGCGCAAGCAGGGAATCCTCGTTTGCACGAGGGGTGTGTTCGAGTTCCACAAAAGGCCTAAGGTTCACTCCAAAAACATGCAAATTAACGGATAATACCGTTAACTGTGAACTCAGGAGGAAATCCCGCCTGGGGCTTATACTTTTTCAGCTATAAACATGTTGAGAAGGTTGCTGTCGGTTCTTATCCTTTGAGGGTTCTGGTACAGTCTGTGAGGCCCCGCATCAGAGCTTGGACTAAATTTTTTAAGCATATATACGAAAATGTAAGAGAACCATATGATAACACACAAAACAGTAGCGGTTGTGATAGAGAAAAAAGGAAAAATACTGCTCATAAAGAGGCCGCAGGGCCAGTCAGACCCGGGCAAGTGGACCGTTCCCGGAGGGCATGTCGAAGGTAATGAAACCGTGCAGCTTGCAGCCAAAAGGGAAATGAAAGAGGAAGTAGGCGGTGTTGAGGAGCTTGAACAGGTAGGCACACCATTTGTTCACGAAGTTGACAGCCCGAGAACAGGTCATCACCAGCATATATGCAGTGTCTTCCATGCTACAAAGAGTGACGAGCCCGTGGTGGACAAGGAAGAGGCGGATGACTGGGCCTGGTTCACCCCCGAGGAGATGAAGAGGCTTGATTTGGCTGAATGGACCAAAAAGGCTTTAAGTTTAGTTTCAATAAAGTTACAGTGATAAAATGAAGGCTTCTGCAATCGCAAACGCCAATATTGCTCTTGTGAAATATTGGGGCAAGAGGAACAAAGAGTTGATGTTACCTCAGACCGGGAGTGTCAGCATGACCACTGACGGGCTTCAGTCCCATACAACAGTGGAATTTGATCTGAAATACCCGGAGGATATTCTTGTCGTAAACGGGAAGGAGTACAATAAGGGTGATGAAGAGTATGATGATTATGTAGGCAAGTTTCTGAGTGTTGTGAGGGAGATTACAGGAAACCAGACAAGATGCAAGATAGTCAGCAATAATAACTTCCCTACAGCAGCAGGGCTCGCAAGCTCGGCCGCAGGCTTCGCTGCGCTGGCAACAGCAGTTAACGAAGCCCTTGGGATGGGCCTTGACAAAGAACAGTTAAGTATGCTTGCCCGCAGGGGCTCAGGATCTGCAACAAGGAGCATACATTCAGGATTTGTTGAATGGCACAAAGGTGAAGAAGATGATGGCTCAGACTGCATGGCAAAACAGCTCTTCACACCGGAACACTGGCCTGAATTCAGGATGGTTATAGCGGTCACAACAAAAAATGACAAAAAAATAAAAAGCAGAGCAGGCATGGCAAAAACAGTGGAAAACTGCCCTTACTACAGCGTCTGGCGGGATGAAATTGTCCCGAGAGATATTGTAACAATCAAAAAGGCAATTGCAGAGAGGGATTTCAGAACATTGGGTGAGACAGCAGAGCTTAACTGCCTGAAGATGCATGCAACAGCCATGACCACAAACCCTCCCATAATCTACTGGAACGCGGGCACAATAGACATAATGCACGCTGTAATGGACTGGAGGGATGAGGGTATGCAATGTTATTTTACCATAGACGGCGGTCCGCAGGTAAAGATACTATGCCTTGAAAAGGATGCCCTTGAGATTGCAAACAGGGTGAAACAGTTCCCGAATGTTGAGGACATAATAATAACAAAGCCCGGTAAGGGCGCAATGGTCACGGATGAGCATATTTTCTAAATTCTAAATGTGGCCTATGTAGCGGGCCTTCTTCATAACATAATAAGACCGGTCACAGAAACAGTATGCCATGCAAAGGCTTCTGCTGAACGTTCTGCGGAAATATTAAACAGCTCGGTTTTTCTGATGAAACAATTAGAATAATAACCAGAGCCATAGCAGACCACAGAAAGGCCCCCGAAAGTTGGCTTTTCAGCCCTTTCCTTTATCTGAGGCATGAAATTTAATTAACTATAACCTTTTTAAATTTTGCATCAAAAGTAAACAATGTTGTTATGGCTGAAGGATATGGTTTCGGAAAAGTGATACTCTTCGGTGAGCACTTCGTTGTATACGGATTGCCTGCAATAGCAGCTGCTCTGAGCGGGAAGACAATAGCAACAATCGAGGATTCTGAGAAATTTGAGCTTGTTGACAACAGACCTGAGACCCTGGGCTACAAGGAAAAGAAAAAGAAACAGCAGAATGATTCAACAAGGCGCATTCTGGAGCATCTGAACATAGATGTTGAAAAGACGCCAGTCAGGATAACGCTTTCAGGCGACCTTGTTGCAGCAAGTGGTGTGGGTGCAAGTGCTGCAAGCTGCACTGCAATAGCAAGGGCTCTCAATAAACACTTCGACCTGGGCCTGGATGACGAAGGCATTAACATGGCAGCATATGAGGGCGAGAGGGGTTATCACGGGACTCCCTCTGGCATAGACAATACGGCTGCCACTTATGGTGGCATAATATTCTTCACAAAAGGTGACCCACCAGAAGTTGAAATGCTTGAGATGAAAATACCCATGCACATTGTTGAGGGCAACACGGGTATAACTTCAGACACAGTAGAGGTCGTTGATGATGTCAGAAAATGGAAAGAAGAAAATCCTGAAACTTTCAGTTCTGTGATAGAAGAGTACAAAAAGATTGTTTCAGAATCCAGGGAAGCCATTATAATGGGTAATATCAACAAGATTGCTGAGCTGATGGAAAGGAATCAAGTGTTGCTGAGGAAAATTGGTGTCTCATGCAATGAACTGGAGCAACTAATCACCATAGCCAAGGAGAACGGTGCCCTGGCCGCAAAAC
>JAFCEM010000004.1:24703-30348 GCA_017609145.1 Candidatus Aenigmatarchaeota archaeon
GCGGGCTTATGTATGCTCTTGTCCCTGATGCCCGTGCCCAGGAAAGGGTTGCAAAAGCAATGGAAGAGCAGGGATTCGCAACATTCAGAAATACAATTGGCACTCTGATAGAAAAAACATCCCTTGAAAACAAAAAGATAAGTGTTTCTGCCCCAGGAAAGCTTTTTCTTTCAGGTGAATGGTCAGTTCTGGAAGTCGGGAACCCTGGGATAGTTGCAGCAGTGAATAAAAGGGTTCACGCAGAGCTGGAGGAACGCGACAGTATTTCTGTTTCAATAGATGATTTTGGGATAAGGGGCTTGGATGCAGATTTTGACGGTAAACAACTCGACTGGAAAAGAGAAATCACAGAAAGGGAGAAAGATCAAACCAAATTCATCAGGGGCGCAATTGAAACAGTAGGCCGGTATCTTGGTGAATTGAAACCGTTCAGTATAAGATCATGGGGAGAGGAATCTCAGATAGAGATTGATGGTGAGGTGAAGAAAATAGGATTCGGCTCTTCAGCTGCCTCGGTTGTTGCGGCGATTGCGGGAATTCTGAAGTTCCATGACCAGGATATAGAAAGTATGAAAGGAAAGGAAAGGATTTACAAGCTTTCTGCCATTGCGCATTATCTTGTTCAGGGGAAGGTAGGCTCTGCGTTTGATGTTGCAGCATCAACATACGGTGGTGTTTTTGTTTATCAGAGATTCGACCCGAAATGGCTCATGGAAAAGCTGGATGCTGGAATCCCGATAAAGGATATCGTTGACCAAGAATGGCCTTCATTTAGGGTTGAGCCGCTTGAAATTTCCGATGATTTCAATCTTATCATAGGATGGACAAAGGAATCAGCATCAACATCTGCAATGGTAAAGCAACTTAATGCTTGGGCTGAAACAAACATGGAAGAGTATAACAGACTTTATGGCCAGATAGCAGACCTTGTGATGGAACTAGTTCATGAATGGAAAGCAGATAACAGAGAAAGGGTTTTGGAGTTGCTCAGGAAGAACGAGGATTATCTGAGGGAACTGGGACAGAAGTCTGGTGTGAACATTGAGACAGAAGATCTTAGGTTTCTAAGCGAAAGTGCAAATAAAAGCGGAGCAGCAGGAAAACTTTCTGGCGCTGGTGGAGGCGATTGTGGTATAGGTATATGTTTTGATAAAGAAATAGCTGAAAACGTGAAACAAAAATGGAAAGAGAACGGCATTTACATTATTGATGCTACAATTGAACATAAAGGTGTTTGTTAGAAAAAATTGAATTTTTTTAGCTTACAAAATCAATGCCCAGAATGTTTTCAATCTCTTTTTGCTTCTGTGTGGTGTAGGTTTTTTCAGGGCCATATATCTGCGATGACTTCACGCCCGTGACTATAAGCATTGACCTTATGGTATCGCCAAGCTCCTTGATTATCTGGGCTCCCCAGATTATCTTTGCATTTTCGTTTATCTTACCTGAAACCGCCTGCACGATTTCCTGGCATTCCTTGATTGTTATGTCAGAACCGCCTGAAACATTTATCAGCGCGCCTGACGCGCCATCTATATCAACGTCAAGAAGCGGGTTGTTAAGTGATTTTTCAACCGATTCCATTGCCCTGTTCTCAGTGTCCGACTCTCCCATACCTATCATTGCAAGACCGCCGGATGACATCACAGCCCTTATGTCTGCAAAATCGAGGTTCACGAGTCCTGGCTTGGTTATGAGTTCGGCTATACCCTTGACGGCATTGACAAGAATCTCATCAGCCACTTTAAAGGCTGTCGTGACCGAAACATCAGGGACTATGTCGAGCAACTTGTCGTTTGGAATAACTATAAGCGTATCCACGACCGATTCCATATTCTCAAGTCCTTCCTGTCCATTCTTTGACCTTTGCTGACCTTCCATACTGAACGGAAGGGTAACTATGCCAACTGTCAGGGCTCCAAGCTTTCTTGCTATGTCCGCTATAATCGGTGCCGAACCTGTTCCTGTACCGCCACCAAGACCGCAATTAATGAATACCATATCTGCGCCTTCGATACTCTTTTTTATCTCCTCCTTTGATTCCTTGGCAGCCTCCTGTCCGACTTTTGGGTTGGCCCCTGCGCCAAGTCCTCCGGTTATTTCCCTGCCAATCAATATCTTCCTGTCAGCATCCGCATATAATAAATCCTGGGCATCGGTGTTTATTGCGATTGTTTCAGCGCCGACAATACCTACCTGCATGAGTCTTGAAATAGTATTTCCACCAGCGCCTCCAACACCAATAACCTTAATCTCTGCCTTTCTGGATTCAAGAATCTTTCTTAACTCTTCATCGGTTTCAGATATTCCCTGAAGTATTTTCTCTTCCTTTTCAAGAGCAGTATTTACAAGTTCTGCCATAAGTTTTCCTCCGTTCAAGAAGAATATTTATTCTATGAAAGTAAGTTTTATAAAAGTTTGGAGGCCGGAAGATTTCATGTGGAATTTGTCTTTATTTCTTATTGGCATCGCCGGAGGGTGCCGTTTTTGATTTTTTATCTGAAACAAATTTAACTTCAATGATTTCATTTATCCATTTTTTGATTGTTTCAGCAAGAAGCTTTCTGACCTGCTTGGGTATTTCTTTATCGATATTGATTTTCAGCCTACCGGCTTCAAGTGTTGTTTTATCTGGAACAATGCCGTAATAATTAAGGATTGCCTTCGACCTTTCCAAGGGTTTCTTTATGACATCCACAACCCTGACCTTATACCTGAGCTCTTTCCCGGCGAGTGGATGGTTAAGGTCTACACGAACCCTGCCACCGGAAACGCTCTGAACCCTTGCACGCATGCCATTAACTGTCACGAAAATACCTGGCATAGGGTTAATCTTTTCTCTGATGAACTGTGACCTTGAGATAATCTTAATTAGCCTCGGGTCCCTTTCGCCAAACCCCTCTTTTGGCTTTACGGAGAATTCCCTTTCTTCCCCCAGCTTCATTGTTTCAAGCTGGTTTTCTATACCCGGGACAATCATCTTGGCTCCTATGATTACAAGAACCGGAGCGTATCTTTGTTTGGGATTAAATATTCCCTCTTTCTTTGCGGTCTCTGTTGATGTCAGGTCAAAAATCTCTCCAGTGGCTGAAACCCTGCCTTCATATTCTATCTTGATGAAATCTCCTTTTTTCATTTGCGAAACCCTCGATATATTTTGTTTAATAACAGCCGGATATATTTATAAGCATCGGAAAACAAATTAATGTTAATGAAATGGGTTAATCTGGTTTTGCTGCTTCCAGTCATTGTTATCATTGTAAGCGGCTGCACTTCAACTGTTAGCAGCGAAGAAACCAAACAGATATTAGAAACAGCAATAAACAATTCTGCATCTTTCTCGAGCTATACCGCTAGCTATGTTATGAGCATGAATTTTGATGTTTCAGGAAATTCTTTCATGACCATGTCCGGTGACTTCGATTCCTGGAGAATGTCGGACAAAACCAAGATTTCAGGAGAATTTGTCGTTTCACTTTTGGAACAATCCCAGAACAGCTCAATGTCTATATACTATCTGCCAGATGCAACATATATGTGTGATGATGAGACTGCTGTATGCCTTGAATATGAAAGTGAGCTGTCAGATTTGCAGGCACCTGAAAAGGCATTTGAGGAGCTGCTGGGGTTTGTTGACGAAGATGCAGTTATTCTTTCATACCTTGGCACAAAACAGATAGCTGGAAGGATATGTGATAACATCAAGGCTACTCTTGACCCGAATAAGATATCAGTGATATACGAACAGCTCCCATCAGACATGTTAACACCTGAGGTCATGCAGGCCATACAAAATGTAGATATTTATGAATCGGTGTGCCTTGACCGGGAAACAGGATTTGTGCTGGAATTCATCACGAATATGAATATGCAGGCAACGGTACAGGGACAGTCATTGAATATAATCTCATCAATACAAATGACCGCTACCTCAATGGAGCCGAATGTAGTAATCGATGATTCGGTTTTTGATCTTCCTTATGAAGTCGGGGAAAGCTATTTCTAATATCCATACTTCAGAACAAGCTCACCATACATGTTCCACAGATAAAGCACATCGCCGTTGTTGTTCCAGACAGGCCTGCTCATGCCCCAGTAAAGGTCTGTTTCGTTATCTGTGCCCGTGCCCGTGTGAATGGTCACGGTGCTTTTGTTCATAAGGACAAACTCCCTGAATATATATTCGCTGCTGGAATTGTCCATAAGTGTCCAGCCGGACAACTCAACCGGATAAGTACAGGAGTTCCTCAGGATAAGATATTCGCCGTTGAGGTTCTCCCTGTCATCACCTTTTGCATTGTACATGAAGGGGTAATAAAGCCCTATACAGAAAGCGTCTGTTATATTGCTGTACTGCCAGATGCCCCTGCTATCATTTCTGGCCTCTTCCTCTGCAGCGAGGAGCTCTTCTGTGTATTTGTTATCCGGCTCTATGATGTACACGGAAGCGAAACCCTCCCTGACCATCCGGATGTTCAGATTCTCCCCGTCAGCGTAAACATACCTCAAAAGCCTGTCATATTTGTCCCTGTCCGTAACATCATCTTCTAATCGCACACGCTTCTCCAGAATAAGCTCAGCAAGTCTTTCCTTTGCCTCTGCATAGAGCCACTGCCCCCTCTCCGGGGTGTTTATGCCCAAGAGCCTAACTTTCTCTCCTGAGCCCCCCAATTCCAGGGTATCCCCGTCGATAACACGGGAAACCACGGCTGTCTCTCCCGTTGCATCATTCATGATGTTTCCAGTGAGGTTGGGAAAAACCAGGAACATAAGAAATATCAGCAGCAGAAAAACCAGAAGTGATGCCCTGTTCATGACCAGTAATTGTATATAATGAATAAATCCTTATTGCAACAAATTTATTAATAACAGTGTTATAATACTGAAGTATAGTATGAAGCCGTTATGTGAAGTTGTAAGCCAAGATGTGCTCCCTGCCGTGAGGGCACTGGTCGCGAAGAAGATGATAGAAACCTATGGGTTTTCGCAGAAAAAGGTAGCTGAAATGCTGGGCACGACCCAGCCTGCGGTGTCGCAATATATGAGAAAGCTCAGGGGACAGAAGACCAGAATGTTCGAAGACTACCCGGAGGTTCTTGAAAGGATAAACGGCCTCACAGAGAGCATAGCAAGGGGGGAGATAGCAACAGAGCAGATAACACCGAGGTTCTGCGAGATATGCAAGCTCATGCTAAAGAGCGGGCTTATCTGCAGGCTTCACCGGGACATGTACCCTTCCCTGGGTTCTTGCAGTGTGTGCATGGACAAAAGTAATGACTGACATTTCATTTAAGGTATTCCTAGAGTGGCTCAATGAAATCATGGGGGCTTGCTTTTTAAAAGCGATGATAATTTGGTTTTTTGTTCTATGGTCAAGAAAGGATAATTCTTGATATCTCTTATAATCTCACCTGGTGTGTATATTTTATAATAATGTATCTAAATAAGAGGTGCGTTGAAGTGAACTAAGAATACTATTCATATTTCCATTATAAACTAAGAAAATTCGAGATGCAACTTGCCTCCACTGAACCTTTTGTTTAGCAGCCTGAATTCCCGCGGCTTGGTCAGTATTTTGAAGTATGCCTTGTCCCCGGCAAGTGCTCTGACCTCAATTGAGTTTTCAAGCTCCCGTATCGTGATGT
>JAFCEM010000046.1 GCA_017609145.1 Candidatus Aenigmatarchaeota archaeon
GAGAAGGATACAGTAAAATGGCCGGAGATGGAGGAATCGTGGAAAAGAGGCGACATAAAAGCGATAGCTAAGCACTGTCTCAGGGACTCGGAAATTACGCTCAGGCTATCCGAATACATACTTCCGCAGGTCTACGAGCTCTGCAAGGTCGTGGGTCAGATGCCGTTCGATGTCTCAAGGATGAGCTACTCCCAGCTCGTTGAATGGCTGTTTGTAAGGAAGTCATTCGAGTTCAATGAAGTCATAGCGAACAGACCCAGATACGATGAGATAATGCGCAGGAGGGCAGCCACACCGTTCACCGGCGGGTATGTGCACGAGCCCAAAGAGGGAATACACGACAAGATAGCGCTCTTTGACTTTGCATCACTGTATCCTTCCATAATCATAACCCACAACGTCTCTCCCGAGACCCTGGACTGCGGATGCTGCGGCGGCACGAAGAAGAACCTCGTGCCCGGGGACAATGAAGGAAAACACTATTTCTGCACCAAGACAGAAGGTTTCATCCCAAGGGTTCTGAAGGAACTGGTCGGTAAGAGAAAAGAGATAAACAGGAAGATGAAGAAGCTCAAACCCAAGACAATAGGTTACAGAAACCTGAACAATATGCAATATGCGCTCAAGATTCTGGCAAATGCGAGCTACGGATATTATGGCTATGCGGGCTCGAGGTGGTACTCCCGCGTCTGTGCTGAATCAATAACGGCATGGGGCAGGTTTTATATCAAGAATGTCATCAGGCTTGCACAGAGGATGAAACTTGAAGTTATCTACGGTGATACTGATTCATTGTTCCTTAAAGTAAAGAACAGGAAGCAGGTGAAGGAGTTCCTCAAAAGGGCCAACAAATCAATGCCAGGTGTGATGGAGTTCGAGTTCAGGGACATGTACCGGTCGGGAATATTCGTCAGGACCAAGACCGGCACGGCCGCGAAGAAGAGGTATGCGCTCATAGACTATGACAATAAGATAACGATAAGGGGGTTTGAGAGGGTGCGCAGGGACTGGGCGCAGATTGCGAAGGATACGCAGGAAAGGGTGCTTGTCGCCGTGTTGAAGGACAGGTCGCCTGAAAAGGCCATAAGAATAGTAAGAAAAATCATCGATGACGTAAGAGGCAAAAAGGTCAGAAAAGATGATCTCATCATCTACAGCCAGATAACAAAGCCGCTGAAAAAGTACGAGCAGGTGGGTCCCCATGTAGCTGCTGCAAGGAAATACGCGGAGAGGGGTAACATGGTGAAGGCGGGCTCAACGATTTCGTTCATAATAACCAGGGGTGAGGGCTCGATATCATCGCGCTCCGAGCCCGCTGAATATGCGGACGATTACGATCCCGACTATTACATAAACAACCAGATAGTGCCCGCGGCTCTGCGGGTTTTGTCCGGGCTCGGGTACAATGAGGACGACCTGCTGAAAAAAGGTGAGCAGTCAAGCCTTGCTGGGTTCCTGGAGCGGAAAAAACGGTGATTATTCTTTATTTACAGGCCTTACCCTCTTTTTCTGCCCTTCTCGGCCTGTATGGCTTTGAAGACTATGGCAAGGAATACGAAAGACAGCACAACGAAAAATAGCATGTTCCAGCCGCCCATCATCCAGCTTCCGTAGAACCCGACCCACGCAAGCGACGTATATGCTATTATCTTGCCTATGATATTGGCGAGCAGGAACTTCCTGAGGTCGTATTTTATGATACCACTCAGTATGCCGACGATGTCATCCGGGAGCGGGGTGGCGGCGAAAAGCACTATTAATGGGAAGAGCCCGTGCTTCTCGGACCATTTTTTGCTGCTTTGCAACAGCTTCCTGTATTTTTTTCTTATGACATACCTTCCACCCCTTCCTATCACGTAACCTGTGAGCTCGCCTATCGCAGCCCCGAGCCCACCCGCAATTCCAAGAAGCCAGGGGTTCAGGACGCTGCCGGCAAGGAGCACAACAATATAGGATGGTATGGGCAAAAACAGGGACATGTTGCCGATGAGGCTTATCAGAAAGACGCCGAGATAGCCCCAGGAATCAATAAGCGCAAGCCCCCAGTTAAGAAATTCGGTGAATATTTCCGCCATAGTTTATTTATGTTCCTGGTGCGCTTTATAGGTTCTTACCTAGCCTGAAATAAATCCTGCGGTTATTCTTGCCCTTGTTGACGAAGTCGACGAACTCTATCTTTCCAACTTCATTCGTGTTCTTTACATGAGTCCCACCGTCTGCCTGTATGTCAAAGTCACCTATTTTTACTATCCTCAATAAACTGAAGTTCTGAGTGAAACCGCGGGCCAGTTTTGTCAGGTCCGGCCTCTTGAGTGCCTCTTCTATGGCGTCACCTTTTATGAACTCCAGTTCTATGTTCAGCTTCCTACAGACTATAGAATTTGCCTCGCTCTCAAACCCCTTGAGCTTCTCCCTGTCGAACTCCTCGACGGAAAAATCTATTCTGGAACGGTCAACATCGAGCTGATTGCCCGTTATCATGGCTCCTGTATCCCTGTGTATGACCTGGCTTATTATGTGAGACGCGGTGTGCATTCTCATCAGCTGGTATCGCCTGTTCCAGTCTATGGCGCAGCTTACCTTGTCACCCGGCTTCAGCCCGGGCCCGTCCACTTCATGAGATATGTTGCCTCCGAACTTGCCCACGTAAACCACATTGTGTGTTTTGCCGTTGGCTGTCATTTTTCCCGTGTCGTGCGGCTGTCCGCCGCTGTTGGGATAAAAGGCGGTCCTGTCCAGTACCACGAATTTGCCGTCTTTTACCGAGGCAACCGTGGCTTCAAATTCCTTCAGGTACGAGTCCTTGAGATACAATGCCTGCTCTTCAATATTTCCTGGCATAACAACATTAATTTATTTAATCAATCTTTAAAACTTGTTATGGAAAAGGAAGTTCTTGAGAAATACAAAAAAGCGGGCAGGATGTGCGCAGAGGCAAGGCGAGACACCGAAAAGAGTTTCAAGGCCGGCATGCGCATCTTGGATATCGCGGAAAGGATAGAAGCGAAGATAATGGGGATGGGAGGCAGGCCCGCTTTTCCGGTGAACATCAGCATCAATGACATAACAGCGCACTATACCCCCTCAGCCAATGACCAGAGGGTAGTGGAGAGAGGGGACCTGGTCAAGATTGATGTGGGCGCGCACGTAGATGGTTACATAGGCGACATGGCATTCACCTGTTGCACTGACCCTGATAATCCATTGGTTAGGTGCGCACGGAAGGCGCTTGATGCGGGGATAAAGGTCATAGAGCCCGGGGTCACGGTTGCGGAGATAAGCCATGCCATTGAGGAAACAGTAAGCAAGGCAGGCCTGGGTGTCATAGTGAACCTCACCGGTCACACGCTCGACAAGTATGTCTTTCACGGGAGCCCGTCAATACCGAATACAAAGAACAATTCGGCGCACCGGTTCAATGAAGGCGATGTTATAGCTCTTGAGCCGTTCGTCACGGAAAAAAAGAGCTTCGTGAAGGAATCGGGTCCTGTGGAGATTTTCAGGTACCTACAGGATAGGCCGGTGAGGCTGGCAGAGGCGAGAAAGATCCTTGCGCTTGCAAGGGACGAGTACGGCAAGCTCCCGTTTGCCAAGCGCTGGCTGCTGAAACAGTTCTCGCCGATAAAGGTCGCCCTGGCGCTCAGGCAACTTGAAGCCAGTTATGCGCTTGAGAGGTACCCCGTACTTAGGGAAGCTGGGGGCAGGCCGGTCGCACAGGCAGAGGATACTATAATCGTTTCAGACCCGCCGGTTGTAACGACCAGATTTGCGGAACCAACCAAGAAGAAGTGAAACAATGAAAAACAGAAACAGTTTCACCATTGAAGTACTTGATTTTGTGAAAACAATACCCAGGGGCAGGGTTTCCACATATGCAGGGGTTGCAAGGGCACTGGGCAGGCCGGGCGCTGCACGGGCTGTTGGCCAGGTACTGAAAAGAAACCCGGAGCCCGTCACTATTCCATGCCATAGGGTAGTCATGTCAGACGGAAACTTGGGCGGGTATACGCCGTCCGGGACAGGAAAGAAAAGAAAACTGCTGGCGGAAGAGGGAATAATATTCGATGGCAGGAAAATAGACCTGCATGTTTTTCAGTTTAAACCATGAAAATCAGTTCCATGAGCTGGTAAGGTCTTCTTCGTCATTTTCTGTTTTAAGGATTATCCCGAACTCTGTAAAAACCGAAAAGCACTTTGGGCATATGAATGCCTCTGGGCTTTTGTTCCAAGATCTTCCCCGCGTTCCGCAGATTGGACAGGATTTTCTGAACATAAGAACACTATTTACTTTTAACAGGCATATTATTTGGCGTTCTTTACTTTTATGCCTTTTCCTTCCGCCGCCTTGATTATATCAAGCCTTTTCTTTCTGCCTACGCTGGCTGCTATAACCACCCTCTCCTCTTTGGGTTCCCTGATTTTATCAAGGTCTTCAATCCTGAAGACCCTTACGAGCCTGTAACCAAGCGCGTCCAGTCCCCTTGCAGCACGGGGAGAACCATAGCCCGGGCCTGGATGGCTGCCCCGCGACTTTTTATGCCGTCTGAGTTTGGACTGCTTGCCCCTCGGGCTTCTCCACGTTCTTTTTAGTGATTTTTTAACATGAAGCTCCTGTCTCTTGAATTCAGGCTTCCTTTTTTTCAGCTTTTTCCTGAGATTTAATGTGCCCATATTCACTCTCCACCCTCTTCACTCTGCACCTGGTCTTCGGCAGCTGCCTGCGGCTTCTGGGTGATGTAAACACCGTCAGAGAAAACACGCCTGTCAAAACCCTTAACCTTGGCTGTATTTTCTATGCGCGCGGCTGTTGTCCCTACCTTTTCCTTGTCTATGCCAGTGACTATGACCATGTCCTTTTCAATCCTGACCTCGGTTTCCGGAAGTATCGCAGCGACCCTCGGTTTTTTCTCGCCAAGGAAGTTCTGTATCACGAGCTTCCCATTTTCAACATTCAGCCTGACGGGAAAGTGGGAATAAACAACCTTCAGTCTTGCCTCATATCCACTGGTGACGCCCTTCACCATGTTATTCACAAGCGCGGCAAACGTCCCTGTGATAGCTTTGCTTCTTCTCCTGCCATCACCCGAATCAAAAACGATTTTATCTTCCCTGATTACAATCTTGGCCTGATCATGGCTGAAAGACCGCCTCAGCTCCCCCTTTGGACCTTTTACAACTATCTCATTGCCTTCCTGCTTAATCTCAACCCCTTCCGGGATAATGACTTCTTTTGCCAGCATACTCTCTTTTTTGGGTAAATATTTAAAAAAGCGTTATTTTTTCTTGGTGGTTTTCTTTTTTGCCCTGCTTTTCATGCTCTTTGGCACTTCGGGTATGTAACCAATAAGATTGAAAGAGCCGGTACTGATTGGTGCAGGCTGGTTCACTATTATGTTCTCGACAATACCATTCATCATGTCGGTCTCGCCACGAATCGATGCGTTTATGAAATGTTTTTTGGTTTCCTCAAAGGACGCACGGGCCAGCACAGATGTTTTCTGACCTGATATGCCATAACGGCCTATTGGTTTTATCACGCCGTCATTTGTCATCAGGTCCGCCAAGAGCATTATATACCTTATGTCTATCCCGAGACCCTGCTCTTCTATTGTATAGCTTGCCTGTTCTATAATGGCATTTCTTGCCGCCTCAACCCCAAGCACATCACAGACCTCGAAAATATTGTTGCTCGTTGTCCTTGAAATATCAACGCCCTCTATATCGAAAACCTTTTTAAGGTTTGAACCGAGCGTGTTTATTACCCATTCTCCCTCTTCCT
>JAFCEM010000047.1 GCA_017609145.1 Candidatus Aenigmatarchaeota archaeon
TCAATGCAAGAGGAAGCTGACATGGGCTATTGGATACTCATAGCCGTATTCCTCGCAGGAATGCTGGTCGGCTGGCTCCTGAGGGGAGCGTTTTGAAGAAGGAGAAGGTGTGACCTATGGGGAAGAAAATATATACAACAGAAATAACATATGGCAAACTAAAACCGCCATATGGAGAAACAATCAGAGTAAAATTTGAGGATGGTTGTTATGCTTATCTTTCAGATAAAGGTGTGACATTAAAATTCACGAAAAAAGTAAAGGAAATTACAATAAAACCAATAGAATGGACAGCAATGATTAAGAGCTTTCAGAAAGGGTTAGCCCTACTAAAGAAGCAAAAGGTGTGACAAGATGAAATGCAAAACCTGCGGAATAGAAACTCTAAAGCTACATGATGATGGCAACTGCCAAACGTGCCACCAGAAGACATACCAGAGGGCATACCACAAGACACCGAAATACAGGGCATACCAGAGGGAATACAAGAGGGCATACGAAAAGACACCAAAACGCAGGGCATACAGGAGGGCATACAACAAGACACCGAAATACAGGGCATACATGAGGGAATACATGAGGGCATACTACCTCAACGTCACAAAACCGAAGCTAAAGAAGGAGAAGGTGTGAAATATGTGCAAGGCATTTAGCGCAGTCGTAGTGAGGTCAGGCAAGGTCTACTGGAAATTCGGAATGGATTCGCATGAAGACATTAAAGATGAGTTCAAATTGGATGACAGGAAATTCGGCTTATGTCCCGTTGAGAGGAAATTCGGCTTATGTCCCGTTGAGATAAGCCCAAAGAACAACAACTACTTGAAACCCGACGAATGGGTGTTCAAATTTGATGACGGAATACCTGACTGGTGGAAGGCAAGCCATGAAAAGCACTGCTGGGAAGCGTTTAAAAAATGGAAGAAGAAACTGAACAAGATGCTGATACCCAAAGAAATAGTGAGCCCATTTGAAATGAGCCCGCCCAAGAAAATAACCACAAAGCATATCAGATTGCTGGAATTCAGTCTGGGGTTCAGTCGGGGATTCAGTCGGGGCTTCGGTCTGGGATTCAGTCGGGGTTTCAGTCTGGGCTTCAGTCGGGGCTTCGGTCGGGGTTTCAGTCGGGGATTCAGTCTGGGATTCAGTCGGGGGTTCAGTTGGGGTTTCAGTCAGGGCTTCAGCCTGGAATTCAGTCAGGGGTTCAGTTGGGGCTTCGGTCAAGGCTTCGGTCAGGGCTTACGTTGGTTCGTTCTTCAGACTGCCGAGAAAGTCGTGGAAATACACAAGCAAAATCAAGACCAAAGGATACCCATTCCAGCCAGTAGTCACCTTATGGGAAATGGGGTTGATTCCGAGCTTTGACGGGACGGTGTGGAGATTACATGGGGGTAAGAAGGCGAAGGTGCTGTTTGAGATAAGTCGGAAAGAATTGAAGAAGGAGAAGGTGTGGCAGGATGAAATTCAATAAATGGTCTATAGAACGAATTAAGCAGGGTCGCAAAACCCTTACAAGTAGAACTAAACCACATTTGGAAGACCCAGATGTTGCTTACATAACAAACCCATTACCATTATGGTTCATCAAAAGATTTTTATATCGTGATGAAGGAGCAGACAGCCCAGAGGAATTACAGCGAGTCATCAATCAGATATTCAGGCGCAAAGTTGATGAGAACCGCTTGTTTTATGTTCATGTGCTGAAGAAGAGACGGATAATGAAAATTATTCACCAAAATAATCAGGATTATCTATAGAAATAGAATATCAAAATATATCATGGTGATATAAGATGTATCAAAAGCTGATATGGACTAAAAAAGATTTTGATGCTATTAATATCAAAAAACTCAAAGCCCTACTGAAGAAGGAGAAGGTCTAAGTGAGTTGATATGCAACCCAGAATCCACCATGAAGGGCACACAGAAGGCAAGACCATCTTTTACAAACAGAGCCCCTGTCCAAAGTGCGGTAAAGCAGAGATGGAATATATCCAGAAATTCACATACCTGAGATGCCCAGTATGCGGACATCTGGAATCCAGAAAGAAAACAAGGAATTGGATGGATAGGGCAAGGGAGGGGACCTGATGAGATGTTTGTTCTGTGAAAAAGAGATACATGGACATTTGTGCTGTGCGGATTGTGAGCCCCTCTTCGGAAAGGGGCAGAGGAACGGAGACAGGTGGATTGCAACAGTAAGACATTACCACCAATTATTCCACAAGCCACCTTTCAACGAAGGGACAGGAATTTCATCTGAAATCCTTCAGAGACTCATGACACTTAAAATCAAGGAGATAGAAATTAATTATGAAGTGAGGGGGAGAAAGGCAAGGTTTGTAATTCCCATAGAGGACTTCCTCAAGCAAGGCATAATCTACAATAACAAGGGAAGGGGGAGGCTCATTGAGTCCGAGTCCGACAGGCAGTATGTAATACCAATGCCGGAGAAGATTAGGGAGCAGCTTCACCTATCATAGTCCTCGTCAGAGGATAGGATATGTGTCGCAACCTAGCATACATCCTCACCGTAAGGTGGAAGCTAGTTGGTAGCAGAGCAATAGGAAAGCCACTTCACTCCATCATAGTCTTTTTTAAAGGAATACCCTAATAATACTATATGCGAAGACTAATATGGAGTTTAGCTGCATTTATTCTTTTGGTAACAACGTTTCAGTCAGCTTGGGCACTCATCTTCGGATTCTCACCAGACCGGTACTGCATCAACGCCGCAGGCAACCTAGCTGTTCCGGGCGAGCTCACCGTCACTAACAATATCACCAGCTTGGGGTGGCTGAACTCGTTGGGGGTCAACACCACAACACTGAACGTCAGTGGTAAGAGCTATTTTTATGATGATATATCTATTGCAGATTTATTTATATCAGGTCATATAACTGATGGTCTTGGTCACAATACCACAGCCAAGCAACTTCAATACGCTTACAACATGACCTCAAACGGGACGCTTATCCAGAACGGTAGTTCAGTTACTTTAAACCATCTCATTATGAACGGTCTGCTTAACATGAACAACAATAAGATACTCGGTTCTGATATGGTTATTGGCTGGCAGAACCTTACAAATTACCCATCAGCCTGTTCAAACGGCAACGCTGTGACACAAATTGGGGATACGATAATTTGCACGGCATTTTTACAGAACGATTCCCATGCGCAGCTTGATTGGCTCAACGTCAGCCACGGCGGGAACATGACAGTGGATTATGTCTTTATCAAAGACGCCTATACAACGATTTTAGACACAACAAACGCAACTATGAATTTTCTTGAAACTAATTACTCGGAAATAACTCATTGGTTCAAAGTGAGCAACGGTGATGTAGTTTCCAACGTTGTAAGTGGGCAAGCGCATGCACACGGGTGGGCTGCGGGTTATAATTCAGTTATAAACAATACATTTTTAATCAAGTATTTCAATGAGCCATGTTATTGGCCTGACTATTGCGAAGGATGGGACATAGACAGACCCAGTAGCAGTTTCAACCCAGACGGAAAAGTCGATGTGAGTGATTTGGCGGCATGGGGTCTTTTACATTATATTCCGTTTGTCATCGGGGTTAATAGCCGTGTGAAATCGCCCCGTGCTTACGCAATAGGAGATTCAAATGATGTTTCTGGCGTTCACAGCGTTGTCATAGGTAGTCTACTCAACAGCAATGAAAGCCTCATGACGAAAATTGGATATAATCAAACATTCGTCAAGGCAAACAACACCGAGGTGTTCATTAAAGGAAACACACGATTACTGAATAATCTTTCGGTTATGGGAGATTTAACATTGGAAGGCACTCTTGACATGGGTTCTACAAGTAGCTTCACCGCAGGCCAGATAAACACTTTAAGGGTTAATGCATCCAGCTACCTCAACACTACTGTTCTTCAGGCATCCGGAAAATTTCTCGGTCCAAACTTCAACATAGGTCGTGGAAACATCTCTGACATGATTTACGGCAACACAACAGGAGAAATATTCGGGGCAGTAAACAACAATTCTTTCTATCCGTATTCATCAAATCCATCAGATTATATAGCTAACGATTCCCATGCGCAGCTTGATTGGCTCAACGTCAGCCACGGCGGGAATATAACTCTGGACAGGGTTTACAGTGCTGGGGTTCACACAGATAGGGTGGATGCATCCAGCTACGTCAACACCACAACACTCAGAGTCGGCAGGACAATACTTGCCGACGGCAACACAGGCTCAGCCCCAGTTGAAGGCGCAGGGACGCGGCTGATGTGGGTTCCGGAGAAGGCTTCGCTGCGTGCGGGTTCTGTGAACGGACCGCAGTGGGACGACGCAAACATAGGTTATTACTCATTCGCAACAGGGAGCAGCACAAAAGCAAGCGGCAACTATGCATCCGCTTTCGGGGCATCCTCGGCAACGGGGTCGGCGGCAAGCAGCTTCGGCTGAACGACAACGCTGATGCAACTTCGCTCAGGGCGGGAACGACAACGGTGAATCAGGGGGTTGGTCAGGTCGCTATCGGATACTGCACATCAGGGAACACGCTGATAGCTGAAGGGACTGGCTCTGTCGCAATGGGGCAGGACGTGAACGCCTTAACTGCCGACAACGTCCTTTCATTCGGCAGGGGTTTTTCGGCAAGCACGGCGGACACTTTCAACGTCGGATTCGGCGAGCTTGATTACGAATTTTCAGGGACTGAAGCGGACTTTAAAAACAACGACCTCGTCACAACGGGGGCAGGCACGTTCGGCGATGTGGACGTCACAGGAACGGGTGGAAGGGACATCACGATAACTTCAACCGACCACAACGACATTGCTTTGAAAATGATGCGGACGGGAAGCACTTATGTCGACTGGATGCTTAAAGACCACGGCGGCATATTCTACTTACAGTCAAGTGCTGATGACGGCTCAACATGGACTACAAGGATGAGCGTGCATTATAGTGACGGAGATTTCGACTTCCAGAGCGGAGACCTGAAAACAACCGGGGGAGTGACGGCAGGGGCTTCTGCTTTCGGCGATGGCGGGACAACGAACTATGCTGCTTTTGCGGCAGACGGCGAGCTTGCTCTTCACGGCACAGCAAGAGTTTTAAGGGATTTGTGGATTGACGTAGCAGGGATTAAAGCCCCTGGGGCAAAGCCAGCAACAGAAGTCTCGCATGGAAACCTTGAAACATCTGCATGGCAATTTAGTGATGAAGCTGTAGAGGCAAACCAGGAAAGCGTCAGCTGGAGAATTGCCCCGCCTTACGACATGGACAGGAGTGAAGGAGTAACAATGAGGATTGGCTGGTCATCTGCTTCTAATGGGAATGTAAAATGGCAATTAGAATACAGATGGCTGTCAGAAGACGAAGACACAACGCAAGGAGCAGAAGAAACCTTGACCGTGGTAGATGCAGCATCTACAACAGCGAACGGATTAGTCGTCACAGATATAACAGGAATAGACGCCCCAAGCTCAACAGACGCAAGCATCATATTCAAGCTGACAAGGCTGTCCGCCGATGCACAGGACACAATATCAGACACCGTTGAACTGCATGGTACCTGTTTCAACTATGTTTCAGATAAATTAGGAGATCCGACATGATTTTGGTGAATAAGGAGGTAGAAAATGAACAAAGACAGATTTGTGGTGCCCTCTGTCATAGCTATACTGACAACAATAGTAATAGCAATAGGGATTTCAGCAGTAGAGACAATTCCGCTTCAGTTCCATATTGATGTAGACAGAGACGTATATGATTGGGTGGCCGGACAGCATGAAAACATAGTGGAATATGTAGAAGCCGAAATCAGGGAGTTGTTTGAAAAGGAATATGAAGACAATATAGATAACGAATTGCTACAGGCATACAGAAAAGCTGCGATAGAAGGAACAATAACACAAAAGAAGCAGATAATAGCTTACATCGACAATATGTTCCCTGAACATGAGATGCCAGATGAAATATTTGGTGACAGTTTGAACCAGTAAAAAAATCGTCCAAGGCATTCTCCCATGTTCATGGGGGAGAGGAGGTCAGAGATTCGCATATCCATAGCTTGCCTTGCTAATGGGAACTTGTGGTAACATGGTCCAGCATGTTCACGGAGGAAAGGATATCATTAAGAAGATAGGATGGATATTGGCAATCTTTTTTTTAGTCATACCAACCGTTGCCGCTATTCAGGAAGAGCTTGGTGTCTGCCAAACCAACACTGAGTGCATAATCGGTGATTATGTGTATAATGATTCTTATCAGGGCTACAACTCACAAGGATGCACACTCAATCTTACAGCACCAAATGGTACGAAAGTTGTTATTGGTGCCAATATGACAAACAATTCAATTGATAAATTTTTTCACAACTTTTCGTTCTGGCCTACCTCCGACGGACTTTATTTTTGCGAGATGTTCTGCAACTTCAGCGGGGACGTAGGGAGGAGGAACTGTAATTTCGTTGTCCTCAACCTAACTATGTACAATATCTCGTCTAAAATCTCCAATATAAATTCCACTCTATGGAATATATACAACAATACCATCTTAAATGTGTATGTCGGGGGCAACTACAATCCCAACGAGGTCGGGAGAGTGATTGCCACCCTGTCGAGGTTCGGCACTATGGTCACGGGGGCCACCCTAAACCTGACCATCTATAGCCCGAACGGCAACATAATTGAGAATGCTAATATGAGTAGTATCGGGAGCGGAATCTACAGGTACAACTTCACCGTTCCATCGACTAGGGGCGACTATATTGTGAACGTGACCGCGGACAGTATAGCGGAGAGCGGCGTATTCACGGTCTCAACAATCACCAATACCATACACACCGAGCACTCGGACACGCAGGACACCATAAAGGAGAGAATCAAGAACTTGAAGGACATGGTTAGAGAGCCCAGCGAGGCAGATGTGTTCACTGTCAACCTAACAACGTTCCTCAGGAGTTCGGCCCTGTCTGCGGCAGTTATCATAATAATTGTTTTCTTTATAATCCTATTCATTGTATGGGTTAGGAGCAAACAAAAACCAGAAGGGGGCACTGAGGAGGAAGTGGAAATCAGCGTGGTGTAGTTCGCATATAGCTATGCAAGATGGTCCAAGAGCCCACCATCACTACGAACAATATGCCCACTACTATGTGCGTTGTTATGGGTTTTTTCCAAGTCAAATCTCCCCCAATACATTGATGATGTCATACGGAGCAGCTGTCAGTATCGAATCCACAACGACATGTATATTGAGTATGAAATCAAGTACGCCCCGATATGGATAGACTATATCCCCAGTAAGTGCCCATGACGCAATGACTTGAAGGACTCCCACTATCAGCGCGGCAACGAAAATTATCTTGAGCCATGACCAGAAAGACACCTGCTCCTTACGGTATATGAATTTGCCAATTGACACAAGAACGACAATCCAAAAAAAAGTGAAGGCCACGGAACCCAATATTCTATTGTTGTTTATGACGCGCTCGTAATAACTCATATCTGGATTGTCCTTTAGGGCTTGTATGGATTCTGATATTAGGCTCTGGCTCCTTATCAGCAGAGCCCCCAAGTCAGATGTTAGCTTCGTGGTGCCCCCCACCACATCGGCCGGTATGGATATCACGTCGCCGATGATTACATACATGAAAGCCGCCATGCCAGTAAACATCAGTATTCCAAGAAGCACCCACACTTTAGACACCATTTACCAGCACCTCAGTCAATGAAAATGAGAACTCGCCCAAAAAGGATGACAGCATTATGCTAATAAAGAGCATAATTGCAGTGGTTGGGATGAATATAAAGAAGAACCTTTTTCTGTAGCTTAGCTCTTCTTTTAGTGTTGCCTTTCCTATTTTGTATATAATCCAATATGTCAGATAAGTCAACGCACCAAACCCCATACCTATAACAAAGAAGAAGCTATGGACGTAAAACTGGGCGGCGGTCTCCCAAGCCGACAGACCGAACATATACAAGAGGTAGGAGAGAAAAACAGTCAGTGTTAGATGCTTCTTAATCCCTATCTCTCGGTTGAAGATTGTCCTGATAATGAAGACGTAGAAGGTTGGGACAGAAAACGCAACGAACATGGCGACCGTAATATTTGAAGGGAACAGACTAAGGGCAGGTATAAGAATCGCCAAAACAAAGATGGATGAAATTGCTCCCGGCATCGATAATGCTTTCTCCCTGAAATCGTCTCTGGTAATTTTGAGTTCCTCGATTTCTTCCATATTATATTATTTAGACGTGCTTCCTTAAAAACTTAAGACGATAGATACAAAGGTTATAAGGAAGCACATTTAATATAAATATATGTTGACGGAGTTGAAGAACAGCAAAAGGAAACTCGTTTTGTTTCTAATGAAAGGACCGAAGACGATTTATGAGATTAGAGACCAGTTAAAAGTAAGTGACAAATGGGCGAAGAAGATAACTGACGACATGAACCACAATGGGGTGGTGTCATTCAGAATTAATGGAAAGACTGAGGAAAAGACCATCATATTGGACACCGACAAAGTGAAGATAAGGCACAAGTCTGATGAGTTCGTCCCAGACCTACTGGTGATAATAGGAACCATATTCACATCCTTTTTGATTTCATCTGTGATGGGGCCGGTCTTTCTGTTTGGTGCAATATTCGCCGTGATTATTTTGACGTTCAGGATAATGTACAAAATATTCAAAATAGCAGATATCCGTCAGGTTTTTGTCGACATCGAAGAAAAAAGGGAATCGGACGAGAAGGAGGATTTGCCCTATTCTCCGAACGAAAAATAGGGAAGAACTGGGTTCCGAACACGGTTCCCTCGTGACATGGAACTATGTCCGAACAGCATTCTATATATACCCTCCCAGAGAAACAGCCTAATATGATAATAAAGCGGGCGAAAGCCCGGAGGAGGCTAATATGAAAGGAGTATCAAATGTACTCGCATTGTTGCTCATCGTCATTGCTATCGGAGCCACCGCAGGTATTACTTTGACATACAACTATCTCGCTAGCTTGGCCGTTATGCCACCAATAACATACGATGGTCAGTACGGAGCAGATGCTAGCGTTGATGCGGCCGACCTTGAGGGTGCGTTCTACTCTGATTTCGTCGAGACAACGGATTGTAACGTAACCGATGATGTTCTTGGTGACTCTAGCTATGTAGGATGTGTCTATGAAACGACCGGCGGGGTGTCAAACTCAAACAATGGAACCGACTACATGTTTGCAATAGCATTCGAGATTGACGACGGTCCAGTTGAGTATATGCACGTTAACTGTGAACTCAAGAACACCGGCACACTACAGGCCGCTGACGACTTTGCCATAGAGAACATAGAAGTATTCACAAATGAAGACAGTCCCATATCCTACAGCAACCTTGCAGTCGAGGACGGCGGAACCGAAGTGGACGGAAACACACGCTTCCTTCCAGAGGGCGATTACGTCTTCGTTACAGAACTTCACGCAAAGGGCATCACACCTGACGGAGTCGATGGCGACGACATCATGACCTGCAAGAACGACCTTGAAACAAGCGGCGATGCGGATATCTGGTATTTGACATTGGAAGTGGGCAGTTAAGCCAGCCTTTCAGAAGAAGACTATGGACACTGCAGCTGTCTTAGTCATAACATCTGGATTTTTGGCTGGCTTAATCTTGCGTAGCAAAGGAGTGTCCGTGATGGATATGCTCCAAGGAATGTTGGTGTATATCCCGGCCCTCATAGTATCCCTTTACGTTGCTATATTGTTCGGTTTGTCAGGAACACTGTCCCTTTCGGGCTGGATAGGCGGGATACTCACAGCTATTGGACCCATAGGGAATGTGATAGTGGGACCAATAATAGTGGGGCTGTTTTACGGATTGTGCCTTTTGCTCACTGCACTACTCAGCTATCTTGCTATGTGGAGAATTGAGCCTTGATTTCGGGAAGCCCGTTCATTGTTTTAGCTTCCCATTCAATCATCGTTAGATATGAAAAGAGGGAAAGGATGAAAGCAAGTGCAATCGTGGTATTGACGCTGGC
>JAFCEM010000048.1 GCA_017609145.1 Candidatus Aenigmatarchaeota archaeon
CGGTTCTTAGGGGGGAAAGGGGTGGCAACACCCCTGACCTACCCGGTCCTGAAAATATAATAAAAAACAGTATATTAAGCGATCTTGTCAAAAGACTTGAAAAATCTTTTTGTCGCCATATAATTATTGTACAATTGAACAAAGAATCTAGGAGTGGAATATTGAAAATAGTTATTGATACATCAGTTATTATGGCAGTAATAGCTAATGAACCAGAGAAAGAAGAGATAATAAAAGTAACGGAGGGAGCGAATTTATTGGCACCAAGTTCTGTGTATTGGGAAGTAGGCAATGCTTTTTCTGCAATGTTTCGTAGAGGAAGGACAGATTTTAAAAAAGTAAAACAGGCCCTGACCATATTTAAAAAAATTCCAATAAGATTTATTGATGTCGAACTAGAGCACTCTCTAAAAATCGCTAAGGAAACAAATAGTTACTGTTATGATGCTTATTTATTACGGTGTTCTCAAAAATATCATGCACCACTTATAACCCTGGACAAAAAATTATTAAGCATAGCAAAAGCACTATCGCTTGAAATAGTCGAGGTAAAATAACATGGCTATAGTATATACTTATTCAGAAGCGCGACAAAAACTTGCTAAAGTTCTGGAACAGGCCTCAACTGAAGGAGAGGTACTAGTACGAAGAAAAGATGGCCAGGTATTCGTTATAAGGCCTATTTTTGAAAAGAAATCGCCCTTGGATGTTGCAGGGATTGATTTAGGTATTTCTACTCCAGAACTTATTGATATTATAAGAGAAAGCAGAGAAAAGAGAGGCTAACAAATCGCTCAAGCTGACCGCCAACCCGCTGCGCCCTTTGGGCTTGGGGTTGCCGGCAGCTTAGCTCCGACGTTCGCGCCGCCTATAGATAAACCAAGGGCGCGGGCGATAAGTCGTGCCGTGGTGTGAGGAACAATAAGATAATAAAAGGATGGCGGCGCGAATGGCTGAGCTGAGCCTCCGCTCAGGCGCCTTGTCCGCGCCTGCGGCGGACTCCGGTCATCGCTTGCAGAAGGAAGGCAACCTCTGGCCGCCGTAATTCCGCTCAGCTCGGCCATTAATTGCAGAAAATAAAGAGGATATGGTCCTTTATGAAGATCAGATTTTCTCGTCATGCGAAGAGAAGAGGAAAATTGTATGAGATTCCAGAGGAGACAGTCGAGCAAATTCTTGAAGAAAAAGAATTGATTCAAGGCAGTCAGGAGATTGTAGAAAATGTTCAAGGGTTCAAGTATCCATTGAAGATTGTTGTTTCCGTAGAAGGTGACATAGTAACTGTAATAACCAATTACCCTCTAAAGAAAGGGAGAAAGAAATGAAAGTCTACTATGACGATGAAGTAGATGCCTTGTATCTACAGTTAGGTGATGACCCCCCAGAAGGGGTTATAGAAATTGATGAGGGTGTCAATATAGATACAACTTCTGAGAATAAAATAGTAGGTATCGAAATTCTTGATGCTTCAAAAAGAATGGATTTAAAGACAATGCTATCTTATTCACTTGAATTTGAAAAAGAATTGATAACTCAAAAAACTGCTTAAAAAGTCATTGCAGCGGACGGCATAAAGCCGCCGCTAAACTCTGTCGTTCGCGCCGCCTATAGATAAACCCAAGGGGCCGGGCGATAAGTCGTACCGTGATGTGAGGAACAATGAGATAATAAAGGGACGGCGGCGCGAATGGCCGAGCTGAGCCTCCGCTCAGGCGCCTTGCCCGCGCCTGCGGCGGACTCCGGTCATCGCTTGCAGAAGGAAGGCAACCTCTGGCCGCCGTAATTCCGCTCAGCTCGGCCATTCGCTGTGCTTGACTTGCTGGGCGATGGATTGTTTATGCTTAGCGGGGAAATTTAGATAATTGGAAAGGACACAATACAGGATGCCCGAAATAAGCCGATTCTTCGGCATTGTGATTGCTATGTATTACAAAGACCATTTTCCACCGCACTTCCACGCTAAATATGGTGGGAAAAGAGCTGCCTTCTCTATTGAAGAACTAAAGATGATAGAAGGAGAGTTACCTAGGCGAGCAACTTCCTTGGTGCTCGAATGGGCATTCCAGCATAGAGATGAATTAATGGCCAATTGGGAGAGAGCCCGACGCAACGAGCCCTTGGATGAAATCGAACCTCTCGATTAGGAGAATAATTATGCGATGGATAGTCGAGGCAACATATATTGGGGGATATAAGCTAAAGATCCGGTTTGACAATGGCGAGACCAAAGTAGTTGATTTGAAGCCACATATTTACGGCCCTATCTTTGAGCCATTGAAGCAGATAGATTTTTTCAAATCATTCCGCGTGGACAAGGATATAGATACAGTCGTGTGGCCAAACAACGCTGATTTTTCACCCGATTTTCTTTATGAAATAGGCCGAAACGTGAGCGAACAAGACGCTTCAACCGATGCGGTTTAGCCGCGGGGCTGAGCTTTTCGTTCGCGCCGCCTATAGATAAACCCAAGGGCGCGGGCGATAAGTCGTACCGTGATGTGAGGAACAATGAGATAATAAGGGGACGGCGGCGCGAATGGCCGAGCTGAGCCTCCGCTCAGGCGCCTTGCCCGCGCCTTGCGGCGCGAATCCGCCTGAAGGGGACTCCGACCATAGCTTACAGCAGGAGGCAACCTCCGGCCGTCGTAATTCCGCTCAACTCGGTCATTAACCTAGGAGAGAAAAGGAGAATAGGCCATGCCAAATGTTGAAGAAATATTCTCCTCCATTGAATCCCTTTCAAAGGAAGAATTCGCCCGGTTGAGGGGATGGTTTTATGAGCGGGATTGGGAAAGGTGGGACAGAGAGATTGAACAGGACTCAAAATCGGGAAAGTTAGATTTTCTCGTCAAAGAAGCTCTTGCTGAAAAAGCGGATGGGAAATTGTCTGGAAGCTATTTGACAGCCTTCCAGGACCCATACAGAAGATAGCAAAGAAGAATTTTGATCTGCTCAAAATAGATCCCTTGCATCCCTCTTTGCATTTCAAGAAGGTTGGAAACTTTTGGTCAGTTCGAGTGGGGATTAACCATAGAGCTCTTGCAGTCAAAGACGGTCAAGATTTTATTTAGGTATGGATTGGTTCTCACGCTGAATATGAGCGAATGATTAAAGAGATGGGTTAACAAACTGCCGCAGTGGACTCGCAATCCGCCGGCGCCTTCGGCTTGGCGGTTGCTTGCCACTGAGCTCAATCGTTCAGCGGTAAGAAGGTAATGCGTGGATATAGGTTAAAAAGTGGTACAATGGGTACAGAATGGAATCTGTATACATAGAAACAACAATCATTAGTTATCTGGTCTCCCGTCCCAGCCGCGATATTCTGGTAGCAGCCCACCAGCAGACAACGTTTGAGTGGTGGGCTACTCGACGGCATGAATTTGAATGCTACATTTCCCAGGTTGTAATCGATGAAATTGCGGCTGGAGATACTGAGGCTGTAGAAAGAAGATTAAAGGAGCTTCAAATTCTTCAGGTATTGGAAGTTGACAAGGAAGCTGAGGGATTAACGCAAGCAATAATTCAATGTGGCGCCATTCCCTAAAGAGCGATTCGCGATGCAGCTCATATAGCCGTAGCGACGGTGAATGGTATCGATTATCTTCTGACCTGGAACTGCAGACATTTAGCCAATGCACAAATTATTAGGAAAGTATCGTTAGTTTGCAACGCCCAAGGATATAATATGCATGTGATCTGCACTCCAGAAGAATTAATGGGGGTATGAGACAATGTATGAAGACCCAATAGTGGAAGAAGTTAGAAAGACGCGAGAGCGATTAGCGCAAGAACATAATTTCGACATTACGGCGATTTTTGAAGATCTTCGTAGGCGTCAAGCAGCCCTTGGAAAGAGACTTGTACGACGTGAAAGGAAAAAAATTGCTGGCCAGGATTCCCCTCCGCTTCTTCCTGGCAGGTGAGCTTAACGTTATGTGTTTCATAAACTCTATGCGAGATTCAGTACCCACTTTATGCTCGTAGCGAATTTGAAATGAATGGGAAAACAATTTGGATAATATTTCTGTCCGGCTTTTGGTTTGTACTCAATGATGGTTGGTATTTATCGGTGTCGGTGGCGGATGACCATGACGACAAAGAAAATAGTTGGTATCATAAGATCTTAGATTGGGATGACGATGATGATGAAAATCACAAACGCCGCAAAAGAAACCGTAAGAGACACC
The DNA here is from genome assembly GCA_017609145.1 of Candidatus Aenigmatarchaeota archaeon. Classification (GTDB taxonomy): domain Archaea; phylum Aenigmatarchaeota; class Aenigmatarchaeia; order QMZP01; family QMZP01; genus JAFCEM01. The sequence continues at coordinate 4,188 of JAFCEM010000048.1, forward strand.
GCGACAATGAGCATGATGAAAGTTATCTAAAGCCCGTCAATAATCCAACTTACAAAGAAGAGTGCGGGGGCTGCCACTTTGCATATCAACCTGAGCTGCTGCCGGAAGCTTGCTGGATGAAAATCCTGACTAACCTGGATGACCATTTCGGAGAGTCGATTGAACTGGATGATGATTCAAAAGAGGCGATTTTAGACTATCTAAAAGCGAACAGTGCGGACTACAGCTCAGCAAAACGTGCTGTTAAAATTATGGAAAGTTTGGGGAACCATGTACCTATGAGGATTACCGATATCCCTTATATCCGGGAAAAACATCATGAACTGGATCCTGAAATTTTTGAACGGGAATCCATTGAGTCATTATCAAACTGTGTTGTATGTCACACGACAGCAGAAAAAGGCATTTATGAAGATGATAATGTAAGAATTCCAAAATAAAGCTCCCAGAACAACGTGTCTTGCTTCAGACGGAATTGAGGGCGACGGCAAAAAGCCGCCGCTGCCCCTCAGCTCACCGCAGGCGGCCACATTAATATCGATAGTACCACACGGAGAAAGAAGTTGTGAAAACTAAATTGCTTGGCTTCATATCCTTGTTCTGTCTGATCGCTACGGTACTTTGGCTCGTTCTACTGATTTGGGGGACCGCGAGTGCTGGGCCGATGGAGACTTTCGAGCAGGTACTAGCCCACGTTGCTAAGCTGGATGCAGTGTTTTATCTGACCTATGTAAACGCGGCTCTAATCACTCTGGGGGCGACGATGCTGTTTGCTGGAATGTACGTCTATTGCAAACCCCTGGCCTCTGAATGGTCGGTGATTGCCCTGGTCTTTGTGCCGGTTTATTCCGTCTTGAACCTGTTTGCTTACCTATCCCAGGTCCTCATTGTCCCACGCTTGCTGGCCCTGCACCAAATGACAGAATACCAGGTACTATCCGAGTTTTTGCTAAGACAGCTAATCCAGCAGTGGCCAAGCTCGTCAATGTATGCTTTCAATAATCTGGCTTATGCGGTGCTGGGAATTCCGTCAATTATCTTCGGGGCCATATTATTCAAGCAAGATTTGTGGAAGCGACTTGCGGGGTCTCTGTTAGCATTGAATGGAGTTACGTGTATTGTAGGGATAGTGGGCATTGCGCTGGGAAATAGTCTGCTCAGCACAGGATCATTAGTGGGAGGTGTTCTGTTTCTTTTTGCTCTTGTTGCTTTAAGCTGGACATTCTTACAGGGAGAATAGTTGCAAACCTTCAGAACACAAAGCCGCCCAACAAAATGAGGATTAGTCCCGAGTCGAGAAACGAGTGCTCGGGACTAACACATGGTTCATGAAGCCGCGACCGATAGGGGCAAAGGTCTTGCTACTGTTTTCTGAGGGAGAGGCCCAG
>JAFCEM010000005.1 GCA_017609145.1 Candidatus Aenigmatarchaeota archaeon
TTAAGCCGGGATACCTGTGTGACGAAGGGGCAGAAAGCTGTAATGAATTGGCAAAAGACAGAATAGCATATTATATTAATGAATTCAGTACAATCAAGCAGAACTTCAGGTACTTCTTCAAGGTGGAGCCCTATAATTTTATTGCAAGGGACCAGGAAGGCGAGCAGATAACATTCGAGGTTGGCGATTCCACAGTCGAGGATGCCGAGGAAAAACTAGTGGCGAAATTCACCAAAACCAAGTCAGACAAGATATTCAACATTTACCTGATGATAACGAGGCTGGAATGAAAAGATTCAAAGTCCAGGCGTAATTTTTCGTTCTGTTATGGCTTTTTTCTGATTGTTATGATTATCTACTGCTTCATGATAGCGCCAGGATAGGGCATACAAAAGCGGTACCACTCTAATAATATAAATAACGGAGAACAATTATTAGTATATGAAGGGGCAGGTTGAATTCTTTGTTATTTTCGGTATTTTGATTGTAGTGGTAGTGGTTTTCTTCTACGGTTATATGAGCGGGATGTTCAGCTCTCCTTTGCCAGAGGCTGTTGCACAGCAACAGGAATCGATCAAGCTGTCCTTTGACGGGTTCATCAGGGACAGCGCGCACATTGTCATATCATCAATCGCAGAAAACGGGGGATATGTTGATGACTCAGACTATGCCCTCGGCTCTGTGACATTTCATGATGTGGAAACACCCTACTGGCAGTATTTCGGAGAGACCTCTTACCCGGACCTTGCTGAGAACATAAAAACAGCCATGATCGAATACATAAATGACAACAAAGACTTCTTCTTTGCGGGCCTGACCGGCTATGAAATCGATGCGGAGGATGTTTCATCAATAACAATGACCATGCTTGACGAAGAGATCAAGTTTGATATCTACATGCCTCTTAGCATAATAGTTGATGACCAGGTCTATCCATTTCAGCAGCCATTGTCCGTAACAGTGCAGACTGACATTGGCCAGATATATGACTTCGCCAAGGAGTTTACCTATTCCCAGGCGAATGACAGGCTGTTCGAGGTGTTCACGATATCTACAATGGCTCTTTCACCCATGAGCCCGGAACCACCAGGTGGGGTACAGGAGGTGCCTATGTTTGTTTCGCTCACAGACTGTGGGCAGGTTGTCCTCAGGACATGGTTTGATCTAGAACCATATGTAATGGACGCCATAGAGAAAACAATTGCAAATACTTATATGCCGGGCAAGTCCCCGCGCAATAACATAAAAATGGCATCCGCTCCTGAGTACGAGATTCCGGTCACAACTTCGTCCGCAGAGCACAGAGAGGATTTTGAGAGCCACATTCAGGCCCTTATAGAAAAATATGACCTTGAAGACAGTCTCGATGTCGAAGATGTCATACCCAGTTCCACGACTACAGGCACCATAGGTATTGACAAGTACTACTCAGGCCTTGATGTGGGTTTCGGGCTTCCTGATGACTTTGAGCTCACACCGGCAAATTTCCAGTTTTCCCCAAACCCGATAACCGCCTTTGCAAAGCCAATTGCCTATACAAGCGTCTGCGCATCAGACCCCATTATGGTAAAGTACTACCTGACCTATCCCCTTGTCGTAAGTGTAAAGGACCAGGCTACGGGTGCTGTATTCAGCTTCGCCAACACGGTTTACATATACGAAAACAAGGCGGTTCCGTGGTCAGTTACCGGTGGTTATGACCCCAGCGAGCTTCAGGAGATATGCTCCGGTGCATCATGCCCTGTTGAAATAACGGTCGAGGACAGTGACGGCAAGCCCATACAGGGAGCCAGCATAAGCTTCTTTAACTGTCCTGTTGGCAAGAGCGATGCAGAAGGTCTGGTTGATGGCTTAGCGCCGTGTGGTGTTGGAAGGCTAAGGGTGTATGCTAACGGCTATGCCACACGTGACAGTGTGTATGCATCATCAGAGCTGGAGGAGCTGAGCCTGCAGCTTACCAAAATCCCGTTCAAGAATGTCCATGTCTATGAGGTCAATGTACAGAAGCTGAATGATTCGTACATGATAAGCAAAGGCGATATCGGCCCGATAAACACTCTCTACAACCATGATGATGAGATGGCTATGCTCAAGTTCTATTACAACGTCGATGACTACTACACACTAGCATACACGACGACATCGGGCACAATGTCGTATGTGCCCGCAAACGATTACTATGTTTCAGGTACCCTCACGGGTCCGGGTTATATGCTTTATGGCGCATTCCTGTCAGATTACACGCTTGGCACCGAAGACGGCGACCTCTACATTTACATGCCTTACATGATAGATTTCAGGGATTTCAACACGGAAAACATAGCCGATTACGCAGAACTGGCTAAGGACATGTACAATCTGCTTTCAACATGCGGTCTTGGTCCCATATCATCTGCGCGCCTGCATGACAGCTTTGATGGTTGCACGGTGAATTTCGGGGAGCTTTGAGTATATGGATTACAAACTAATGGCACTGGAACTGGCGGCAATAGTAGTATCTTACATGATAATGATGCTGCCGGTCACCAGCGCGACTACGGTTAATATCATATTCGGCGGCGAGACTAGGGACACTGTCCAGATTTCTCCTGAACCTTCGATAGATCATAGTGTGACAATAATCCAGGGTCCTTTCTCCATAGAGGCCAGAATGTCCGTTTCCGGGCTGGGTATCGAGAATATTTATGTTTACAAGTGCGGCAAATCATCAATAACCGAGTGCATGGAAAAGATACCTGATGAATATACAAATTCTGCCAACCATGACTATGACTGGAGCGTCATATCCCAGCAGGAGGGCGATTACTTTTATCCGCAGGTAGCTAACCTTCTCATACTCGTCAGGAGAACAGGAGCCAATTCAAATACCATATGGAACGGGCTCTGGTACCATATCGAAAGGAATGGTCCAAACACCTTCAACATATTTTCAGGCGAGGGCAACGAGCTTAACAACCTTGATGTCCATGTGAAGTCAGAGGACCTTGTCAGCGCAACGCATACATTCATAAACAACTATCAGATGATACCATTCACTTGGCTGAACAGAGCTGAGTTCACTGATTCCGGTGTGGCGAGCCTTTATCAGATAAGCGGCACAGAGGCGGAATTCGAAAGCATGACAGGACTTGGCGCCGGTGGGGTTGGCAAGGAAATCACGTCCATGATAAAGGATTATTATCTTGAGTTCCCAAAGAGTACGAGCCAAAACATAGGGAATGCAATAACTCTCAACCTAAATCCCTCATTTACCTGTGGTAATGGACAGGCCGAGGCAGACCTTGGCGAGAACTCCGACAACTGCTGTTATGATGTTGGCTGTCCTGACGACCAGTACTGCGACATAAGCGACGTTGACATAATGAACGGTAACTATGAGAATGGTATTTGCAGGGATGAGAGTGCAATAGTATTTTCAAGTGTAACAGTTAATCCCTTATCGATTAAAGACTGCGATGAGGAGCATGATGTCACGGTGACTGCTGCAATATCCAATTCCCCAAGCAGCCTCCTGGATACACTGGAGAGCAGGATTAAGATAGGTGCAAAAACTTTCACACCAGAATGCACAAAACAGGGCGGTTCATATGTCTGCACCCTTTCCATGGGGCCGAATGACCTTGACCTGCCAGAATGTGGTTCGGAAAACATTGATGTGGGTAATGGCGCCAATACAATCGAGCTGACACTTGAATACAATGATGGCTATGCATACCATGACCAGGGAAAGAAGACATTGCAGATAACAGGCAGCTTTGATGACATAGACGTAGAATACAGCTGTGACTGCAATGAAAATGAATACTGTGATATTGGGAATGGAATAGGCACGGGCACAGAGAGCTGCAAAGCGACTGACAACATGCAGATAGTGATATTGCCCAATACGTTCACAAGCTATATTCATTACAACGTTGGGGGCTCAAATTTCATAGAACTCAGCGTCGAGCTTCTGAATATGCCGGGTGGATATGCTTCTGATTCCGTGCCCGTGACCCTCACTTTGGGGACACTGAACTACGATGATGTTGTCCTGCCACAACCCACCGGAGGGGATGTTGATACTGTTCCTTTCCTTTCAAGGAAGGCAACCTGTAACAGGAACAGCGCTTATACCGACAGGTTTGTCTATGACTGCTCCTTCGAATTCTCCATAGACAACTATGACTCTTCCAACACTTACATATTTCAGGGAAACGAACTGAAATCCGAAATAACATACCTTGACGGTGCTATACAGAGAACCAGGGAACTTGTCCTTGCGGGAGGTGTTGGTGATATTTTTATGCCAACCCAGGACTGCGGCAACGGTTACGTCGATGAGGGTGAGACAGCTGACACCTGCTGCGTTGATGTTGGGTGCAAAGATGCCTACGGCATCGCATACTTCTGCGACCCGAACTCGGAGCCACAGTGCAAGAATGAAAACAGTATAGTGATTAGTGACATAACGCTTGATGATTCAACATTCAGGGATGCGGAGCTTGAACATGAAGTCAAGATAACGAGCCAGATAGACAACATGCCTTCTGACATCGCAATTGATACCTTTGATTTCTCCATAGACGGTGAGGCGATGACCGGCTGGACTATGTCATGCGGCGAGCCTACGGAAACCGGGCGGCTGGAATGCATAGCCGTGATACCAGAGCTTGATTATGCCGACCTTCCTGCGGGCATGGAATTCAATTCCCAGACGAACAAGATAACCATAGGAAGGAACTCGCTGAACCTTTCAGTGACATTCACTGACCAGTACCACTCCTCGACTAAGGGACAGATAAACAGGAACCTCGGCGCAAACTTCGATGACATCATGCTTGAGGTGGTTCCTCATTGCGGCAATGGCGAATGTGAGACAGGGCTTGATGAAAACGCAAGCGTGTGTTGCCTTGACTGCGCCTGCGAGGATGACCAGAATTTCGGCAGCGATTATTTCTGTGATTACCATGAAATATTTAACCCCGACGGCGAATGCCTTGAAAAGAGCGGGGTGCAGTTCATAGTAGACAGTGTCGGGCCTGTTTATTTTGACACATGCGAAAAAGAAAACGAGGTCAACATAGTTGGCCATGTGGAAAACGAACCCCACGGGATGAAGATGCAGAGCTACTGGGCAGATGTCGGCGGTTCAGGCAGCGACAGGCTTTCCTGCAAGCAGTTTGAGGTTACGGGAACAGACCCGCCGAGGCATGTAATAAACTGCACGCTCGAAATACCGAGTATTACCGAATGCTCGCAGGGGCAGACGTATATCTACGAGCCGAACGAAATCGGCATGCAGATAAGCTACAATAACCGCAACATCACGGAAACGGCCATACTCGGCAGCACCCTGCCAACAGTAACAATAACACAGAGCTTCAAATCGCTCTATGACATAGTGCGGGACAGCATCGGCGAACTCAGGTCATCACTTGATAAGATTCAGGATCAGACAGAAGAGCTTCTTGACTGGATAGAGGGCTGCGTGGAAATTGCGATGCTGCTATCCTTCCTTTCTATAGTGGCCATGATTGCCGTACCGTTCGCAACGGGTGACAATGTTAAATGGACAGATGCTGTCAGCGCAACAACAACAGCGTCCAGCACCATCATAAACTCTTGGATGAACATATGCGAGTTCATGGTAGAGATGTATGACACGCAGATGAAGGTCATAGAAGCTGAGATGGAGATAACCAAGATGAACCTTTGCATAGAAACCACCCAGCACATGCTTGACATGGATATGTGCAAGGGCAACGAGAAAGCGTGCTTCCTTGAGATGGCACGGTGTGTTGATTTCGACGCGCTGGACAGCGTAATGGACGACATAGTCAAGAACGTCAAGGATATGGGTGACCTGATGGAAGAAAGCGGCGCTGGCATTACAGAAGGCGCCAATGCAATAGGCGTGCTGTTTGAAGACCCGACGGGTGAGGTGTCATTTGACTGCGACAGCTACGAAGCGGGCGGGAATTACTGCTGCGGCTACAGGGAAGAGAGCGACGGGACTTTTGGGCTCTCTGAAGTCAAGATAAAAATAAAGGATGTGGAATACTGTGATGACAAGAGCATGCAGAACTTCGCGCTCTGGGTGGTGAATGATAACGGCGATCTCATAGGAGGCTCTGAAATCTATGTTGACGATGATTATAATGGCAATGCAGTTGACTTATTCAAGAAAACCACAGTCGATCCTAATGTACCTCACGCAGCCAAATACAAAATAGGGTTCATTTGCAAGGAGAAAGATAAAGTGAAGGCAGAGGACCTGGAGGATGTCTACAAGGCAGAGACAATAAATTTCTGCAAGGGGACCAAATCGGAGGGGTGCAGAGAGTGTGGTGGCAGATGGAAGAATTTAGCGGACAGCGAATACACACCAGAGATAGAGCTTGAAATTTTGTCCAAGCCCGAAAAAGAAAAACACAATTTCGGTGATGAAATAACAGTCGGATATACAAACAGCCACCTCATAAAAGAAAAAGAGAATGAGTGGTATATCTGCGGTAAGCACCTGACGTCGGATGACGGGGAAAAGACAATGGAGCACATATTCACCGTGGATGATGTTGACAAGAACAAAGACAATGAATTAGAATGCGAAATCAAGCTCAAGACAGAAGGCTTGAATGAAAAGAACGTCAAGGCGAAAAAAACAATCGAATTTGAGAACAGGAAACCCACGTTTGGGGCAATCCAGTGCGTTTTCTATAAAGGAAAATTAAATGGCATAAAAGCAACAATAAACGATAAGGATATTGAGAAGGGTAAGGACGAAATTGATGCTTCATTCACAATAGAAGATGCAATAACAACATCATACACCATGTCATGCAATCTTTATGCCGGGTCCAATTCATACATGTGCAGCAAGGGTGGGCTGTTTCATGATGGAACAGGAACAGGCGCAACTATCGAAATAACGGCATGGGATGAGCTGGGTGGCATTGTAACAAAGAAATGCACATGCGACCAAAAAGAAAATGGTCCTTCTCCTTGTAAATAATTAGCGAGTTGCTAGGAGGAAATTAAAACTCTTCCTCAAGTTCCTTCTCGAGGTCTTCCTCTTCCTTGCTTCTGCCCCTGCGGCCGCGGCCCTTGTATTTCTTGAAGTAGTACCAGACACCCACGCTGATTATTGCAATTATGACCACTACGAATATGATTGGCGTGATGTCGCCTTCCCCACCGATTGTTCCACCTGGTTCGCAGCAGACTCCGTCCAGTGTGCCGGCTTCTGATAAGTCACACTTATATCCGGTCGCATCTTCTGTCGCAAGGCACGAGCTTCTGCAAGTGCTCCCTGACGGGCAGGCAGTCGCCTGAATCTCTTCGCACTGCTTGTTGACGTTGCACACATAGCCCGCATCGCAGTCATCATCGTCCCTGCACTCCACACAGTTGTTTTTCACACAAAACGGTTCCGGGGTTGTGCAGTCGCTGTTGACAGTACACTCAACAGCCTCACAACAGACACCGCTCCCGTTTTCATATTCGCATGTTTTTCCGGAGTATTTTGTCTTGTCGGGGCAGTCAGAGGAGCTCGTTCCTGCGTAACACGTGCTTCCCGAAGGGCACCCACCGGCTGACATGCATACAAGACCAATACACTCTTCTCCCGAACCGCAATCATCATCACTTAGGCAGTCGAACCCGCCTAGTATACAAGTCTCATGTACGCACTTGCCGCCCGGGCACAGCGCACCGTCGCTTTTGCCCTCGCACGGGTCCTGGACTCCGCTGCCGATGAAGGACAGCGAAATATTGAACAGTATACTGCCTACGCTGATGTTTTCTATTGTTATGATGCCGTTTTCGCTGACATTAGCATATATACGGGCAAACGTGTTTATCCCCAGACCCTGGCCCGAGGGGCTTTCCACAGTAAAGCTGAATGTCGTGGATTTACCGGGCTCGAGTACAATGTCCGAATCCTCAACTTCAACCGCAAGATAGTCATCAAGCGAGCCGTCAACATAGAGCGTTAAATTAGTAAGGTTTGCCGAACCTATGTTCGTGAGCGTGTATCCACTTTCGGTGTAGCTGTCCTGTGCTGAGTTGAGAACCACATTCCTGGAAACACTCTGCGCTTCTATTACGTCATCTTCACCGGGCAGGGCACCACCCATTGAAACCTTTACAACACCGCCACCGAAATCACCACCATCAGTTTTTTCAGCTTCGAAAGCTATGAAATAGTCGCCTCCTCCGCTGAAAGTGATGTCTTCAAAATAGAACCCACCAATCGCGTTGTATTCAAGGTTTCCGGTTGCAACCTCCGCAAAGTTTTCATTGTATACAGAATAACTCACACCAGATACCGGGACCCCTCCACCCGAGATGAACTGGGGATATATCTTGACATATGCAGACCTGTTATTCGTATTTACTATAATTTCATTCGGTATAAGCTCTATGCCGCCGATCTCGACTGTTTCAATCTCCCCTGTGTGCTCCAAATCCTGATTGGTCGCATTAAAATGCATTCTCCAGTCCACACCTATTCCAAGCTCTTTCGTAGTCATTTCAAAAGGGGACGGCCCGCAGGTGCTCGTATCATCGGTATTGGAGAAGTAGCACGCCCAGTTATCCCCGTCCTTTGGGAGAAGTCCGAAAACATAAGAACTTATGGTAGGAACCATCCACTCCACCCTTATTATCTCATCTGCATCAGGATGCGGGTCAGCTATAACAAGGAAGCTCGAATTGGCGGTTATCTTTGAAGGTATTATTGTAATATCAGGCGTGTCCATACAGGACGCGAACGGAACAAAGCACAAAAAGATTGTGGCAAAAACCATAAATGCGACAATGCTATAAATTTTCATATAATATATTTATCAGACCATATTAAAATATTGGACCATGAAACAGCAAGAAGAGAGTAAAAATCCGGTAATATACGTCGATAACAGGGAAACCAAGTCGGGAATCATGAAGGATTTGGCTGATTTCGGCGCTTTGCCCGAACCCAACCAGCTCAAGGTAGGTGATTATGTCTGTTCAGATAGAGTGTGCATCGAAAGGAAGACGGTATCCGATTTCCTCCAGTCCATGTTCAATAACAGGCTCTTTGAACAACTTAACGGGCTCGTAAACTCCTTTGAAAAGCCCGTCATGATAATAGAGGGGAACCAGGAATTGTTGTTTTCCGGAAGGGGTGTCCATGCCAATGCGGTAAGGGGCATTCTCAGCGCAATAGCAATAGATTTCAGGATACCGATAATCTGGACGCGGAACACAAGGGAAACCGCAGCACAGGTATTCTGGATAGCAAAAAGGGAGCAGTTCCCCGAAAAAAGGGAGATATGCGTCAGGGCCAGCAAAAAGATCCGTTCCCCTGCACAGCAGCAGGAATTCCTTGTCGCCGGCCTGCCGAATGTCAACAGCAAGCTGAGCAAAAGGCTCCTCAGGCAATTCAAGACAGCGAAGAGGGTCTTCTCTGCCAAGGAGGAGATGCTGATGAAGGTCGAGGGTATAGGAAAGGAGAAAGCAAGAAGGATATTCGAGACCCTGAACTCTGAATACAACGATGGAGAAGAAGCCGGGGGCTAATTCGTTAAATGCTATATATTGAGATTGTGTTTCTACCCTTTTCCTTTGATTCGTAAAGGGCATTGTCTGCCTTCTCTATTAATTCTTCTGGACTGATATATTCATATGTTGTTGCTATGCCCATGCTAAGTGTCACTTCTTCAGGGAAATTTTCTAACAATTGATAGTTATCAAACCCTTCTTTTATACGTTCAGCCGTATACATCGCTTCTCTTTCATCAGTGTCTGGCAGCAATATTGCAAGTTCATCACCACCATATCTTCCTGCAATATCAGACTCCCTCGTTTGTGAATTCAAGTACATACCCAAACCTTTCAGAACCGCGTCTCCTGTTAGATGACCGTAGGTATCATTTATTCTTTTGAAATTATCTATATCAACCAGAATAAGAGAAAGAGGAGGATGACTTTTTCTTTGGTTAGGAACAGTTATATAACCTCGATTAACCTGTCTTCGCTCTTCACCACTATAAACTTCACGACCCAGCGCATTTAACTCTATTCTCAGCTGTTCCAAAAAGAACCTTCTATTGTAAAGACCCGTGAGCTCATCTGTCATATTGTCATTCTTAAGACGTTTATAACCTTCCTTAAAGATTTCTCTTTCATCTGAGACTATTTTAATTGTTCTGTCCTTTTTCGCGCTTTCATCTAAGATTCTTTCAATTATCTTATCTTTTTCCGCGAGTTTTTCCTCAAGCTTTCTTATTTTATATCTGTCCATATTTTCACTAATAAATAGTAAAAGGCTTTATAAAGCTTTTGGTGGACTTATTTTGCCTGTTATTTCATGTTTTTTTTCCTTTCAGGCACGCTTCTACGAAACCCCTGAAAAGCGGGTTCGGGGACAAAGGCCTGGAAGTGAATTCGGGGTGGAACTGCGTCGCGAGAAAGAAGCTCTTGTCCGGGAGCTCGAGTATCTGCATTATAGGGTGTTTCGGAGCCTTACCAGAAAACACAATGCCGTTCTTTTCCAGAACATCTATGTATTTGGGATTGCACTCGAACCGGTGCCTGAACCTCTCTCTGACCACTGTTTTTCCATACAGCCTGCTGGCTACTGTCCCGGGCTTGATTTCAACGTCTTTTCCACCGAGCCTCATGGTACCGCCGAGGTTTTCCAGCCTTTTCTGCTCCGGAAGGATATCAATCACGGGTTCTTTGGTATCGGGCTCTATTTCAGTGCTGCTTGCCATCCTGAGCCCGCACACATTCCTTGCAAACTCCATCAATGCCATCTGAAAACCAAAACACAGTCCCAGAAATGGTATGTTGTTCTCCCTTGTGTATTTAATGCACTCCATCTTGCCCTCTGTTCCGCGCGTGCCGAATCCGCCCGGGACTATGACACCGTCAGCACCATCCAACACCTTCTCGGCGTCAGTCTTGTTCTTTATAGAAGTGGTGTCAATCCATTTAATGTCAACTTTGGCATTGAAGTAGGGAACGGTGTGTTCCAGGGCCTTGATTATGGAAAGGTACGAATCATGCACTCCTGTATACTTGCCGGTTATGGCAATGTTGATGGTTTCTCCTGCGGAATCAATCTTCTTGGTCATGTTTTCCCATTCCAAGAAACCAGCCGAAGAGCCGTTCTTCAGCTCAAGCAGCCTTATTATTTCCCTGTCAACCCCGGTTTCCTTCAGGAATATCGGAATCTTGTGTATGTTGCCAAAATCGTAAGGGTTTATGACCCTGGAAACAGGGACGTTGGAGTATATGCTTATCTTCTCCTTTATCTTTTCACTCACAGGCCTTTCGCTCCTGCAGACTATCATATCCGGCTGTATACCAAGGGACATGAGCCCCTTTATCCCGAGCTGGGCTGCCTTGCTCTTCTGCTCGCCTAATGAACCGGGCTCCAGTATGTAGACGACATTTATGAAGCACACATTATTCTTGCCTTCTTCGTATGCCAGTTCCCTCATGGCTTCAAGGAAATATGAGTTCTCTATGTCACCGACCGTGCCACCGACTTCCACCAGTACGACATCAGCCTTTGATTTTGCCGCGAGGCTCCTCAGGAAACCCTTAATCTCCCCCGTGACATGCGGTATGAACTGCACATCCCTTCCGAGATACTTTCCGGCCCTTTCCTTGTCTATTATTGTCTTGAAAATCTTGCCCGCGGTAATGTAATTATCATGCGAGAGCGTGGCATTCAGCATCCTTTCATAGGTCCCCAGGTCAAGGTCGCATTCGGTTCCGTCATCAAGAACAAAGACTTCTCCATGCCTGTAGGGGTTCAGAGTGCCTGCATCATAATTCAGATAACCGTCGAACTTTACGGGCTCTACCCTAAGCCCGTGCAGGAGCTTAAGCAGATTCCCCAGACATGAGCTGAAAGTGCCCTTGCCGACCCCAGATATCACAGAACCGGTAACAATTATGTATTTGGTTTTTCCTTTGACATAACCTTTCGGGGTATTATCATAGAATTCGTGTTCATCACTCTTTCCCGACAATGAATCCAGCAGCTTCTTTCCAGGCATAGTTTAATATGTAGCAAAACATTTAAAAGCTATTGGCTATTTACGTATTTTTTCAGGTCCAGCTGATACGGTTTTTTGACCTTCTTCCTGAAGAGAATTTTGTTCTTATCAGGGTCAACCAGGAAATTACCCGCAAGTATGTCCCTTCCTACTATCATGGGAAATGTCATATGAGCCCTGTCCTGTATGCTAACTCTGACATCAAACATTCTTCCCTTTATGTTAACAACAGCCCTGACAACGGGCCTTTTTATTTCATGTTTGAGTGACGCATGTTTTAGATGAACGGTCTTTATTATGGGCCCGAGCTTTGCCTTGTTTGCGATCTTTGTATCAATAGATGTCCGGCTCGCACCGGTGTCAAAGAGCGCATATGTGTCCACTTCCTTTTCACCTATGACCTTTACTTTCTCAACAAGACCGATAAGTTTCTTGCCCATACCCACCACAAATTATTATATATTGTTTTCTCTGCGAAATAAATGTTATGGATTACGTGAACCACAAGCTGATAAAACCGAAGAGCCTGCAGTCGAGGTCATATCAGCAGACAATACTCGCGACTGCAACGAAAAAGAACACGCTCTGCATACTACCGACAGGACTCGGCAAGACAAACATAGCCATAATGCTGGCAGCACACGTGCTGGAAAAGAACCAGGATTCAAGAGTGCTTTTTCTTGCGCCCACGAGACCGCTTGTGCAGCAGCATTATAAGAGCTTCGGGCGCTTCATGAACATACCAGCAGGCGAAATGCAGATAATCATGGGAACGATGAAACCCCATGAGAGAGAGAAACTTTATGACAAAACCATAGTGTTTGCCACGCCACAGAGCGTGCTCAATGACATTGAGGCCGGCAGGCTTTTACTGGACGGTTTCGGTCTTCTGATAATAGACGAGATACACCATGCCGTTGGCAGGTATGCTTATCCCCAGATAGCAAAGACATTCAATGAGCAGTCTGGGGGCAGGGTGCTGGGGCTCACGGCCTCCCCAGGGGAGGACAGGGAAAAGATAATGGATATATGCAGGAACTGCGGCATAGAAGAGGTTGAAATAAGGACAGAGAAAGGCGAAGATGTGATGCCATATCTGAAGGAGAAGGAAATAGCATGGGTTGGTGTTGAGCTGCCTGAAAGCTTCAAAAAGATAGCCGGAATCCTGGAAAAGGCGTACCAAAAGAAGCTTGAACGGCTCAGGAGGATGGGCTACATAAGAAGCCCGAGAATTTCCAAGAAGATGCTTTTGAAACTGCAGGCTGAGCTGTCCAGCAGCATAAAGAATGGGAGCAACAAGGCTTTCGGCGGCATCTCGGTCACGGCGCAGGCAATAAAAGTGGAGCATGCTCTGGTCCTGATTGAGACGCAGGGTATAGGGGTACTGGAGAAGTATTGGAAAAAGATGCGCTCTGGTACCAAGGCTGACAGGAGACTTGCCAGTGAAATGGAAGTTTCCAATGCTATGTGGCTTACGCATGAGCTTTTCGAGGCGGGCTCAAAGCATCCGAAGATAGGCAAGCTTTGCTCACTGATAAGTGAGCAGCTGGCAAAGAACTCTGATTCGAAGATAATTGTCTTTGCTAATTACAGGGATTCGGTGAATGAAATAGTTTCAGCGCTCTCATGTGTTGATAATGCTAAGCCTGTTGAATTCGTGGGCCAGAGGGAGGGCATGACCCAGAAGGAGCAGACAAAGAGGCTTGATGATTTCCGTTCCGGGAAATACAATATCATAGTGTGTACAAGTGTGGGTGAGGAAGGCATTGACATACCGGCCATGGACATGGCATTCTTCTACGAGCCCGTGCCATCGGCAATCCGCTCCATACAGCGCCGGGGCCGGGTCGGAAGGGCAAAGATAGGCAGGATAATAATGCTCATAACCAAGAATACCCGTGACGAGGCCTATTACTGGGCCGCAAAGAATAAGGAAAAACGCATGCACAAGACCATTTACGGGATAAAGCACGGCTTCGGCGGGCTCGGGTGATAAATTTCGGCAAACCGAAAACTTTATAAAGGGGTTAATTTATATTATAATATTCTTACGGTATTCACCGAAAAGGAGTAAAAAGGTGCTCAAATGGCAATAGAGAAAGAGAAGAAAATAGCAAGATGCCAAGAATGTGGCTCAACGAGTGTTATTTATGATGATGTTAGAGGCGAAACTATCTGTGCCAAGTGTGGCTGTGTTGTCAATGAAGGAATGATTGACCTTACACAGGAATGGAGGGCATTTGATGACGATCAGCGCGGTAGAAAGGTAAGGACCGGTGCAGCATTGACACCAACAAAGCACGACCAGGGAATCACGACCGAGATAGGCAAGGGCCGTGGCGAGTTATTCAAGGTCGCTTCAAAAAAAAGGGCACAGTACTACAGGCTCACCAAATGGCACAAGAGACTTATCAAGTCAAAGGATAGGAATCTTTCTTTTGCATTTTCGGAACTCCAGAGGCTCATCTCTTATCTTCATCTTTCAAAGTCAATCCATGAAAAGGTGGCCAAGCTTTACCAGCAGGCCGTCAACAAGGGTCTTGTCAGGGGCCGTTCAACGGAATCAATAATCGCTGCTTTACTTTATACAACTTGCAGGGAGGAAGGTGCTCCAAGGACACTTGACGAGATTTCATCTGCTTCAGGTATAAACAAAAGGGATATAGGGAAGACTTACAGGTACATATCAAGGAAGCTTAGGATAAGAATACTTCCGGCAAAGGCACAGGATTATGTCCCAAGATTCGGCTCACTCCTGAATCTTTCGGAGAAAGTGCAGGTCAGGGCAGTCGAGGTTCTCGACGACGCCGCAAAGTATGATGTAACGTCAGGTAAAGGGCCCATAGGTGTTGCAGCTGCCGCATTATACATATCAGCCGTTCTCATGGGGGAAAAGAAAACCCAGAGAGAGGTTGCCGATGCCATAGGCGTTACAGAAGTGACCATAAGAAATAGGTACAAGGAAATAGTTGAAGCCCTCGGCATCAAGGATGAAGTAGAGGAAAAAGTAAAAGAAGAGGAAGAGAAGGAAAAGAAAAAGACTGCATAAATATGCAGTTAGTTCTATTTACCTTTAATGTGAATAGACATTGCAAATACCCGGTTTTGTGTTATTTTGCCCTGTTAAGTTTTCTGACATCATCAAGACTCTTTTTCCCGCCGCTGATTATCAGCATATCGCCTGTCTTGACCTTTTCCACAAGCTTCTTGTCCTGAAGCAGAAGGGTCGAGAAGCCGAGATCTATTTAAGCGTAATTTATATAGTTCTATATTCATATAGTTTAATAAAATTATAATTATATTAAAATACTAAACTATAAAACCAGTAAATCACATTTAAATAGAATCATGATAATATTATATAATAATGAACGGAAAGATAGATGAATTCATAGTCCAAACGCTCAGGGAGAACAAAAAGCCCATGACAGCCTATGAGATTGCCAAGAAGCTGAAGATATCGTGGCCTACCGTGACCAAGCACTGCATGAACCTGTTGCTTGATGGGAAGATAGGAAGGGAAGTTAAGAGCTCGCTTTCCGGAAAAAAAACCCTGTGGAGGTCCAAATGAACAGCAAGATGATAATTATTGTGCCTTTGGTGGCCATTGTTGCTTGCATATTCATGTCAACCATCAGCTCCGGTACGATTCCCCATCTCATAAATTTTCAGGGCAGGCTGATTGATTCAAGCACAAATAAATATCTGAGCGGGACATACAACTTTTCGTTCTATATTTATAATGCCGCATCGGGCGGGAGCAAGCTCTGGTCAGAATCCCAGAACGTGGCAGTTAACAATGGACTTTATGATGTAATTCTTGGAACAACGAACAGCATAGACCTGGATTTCACGCAAGATTACTGGATTGTTGTAGAGGTTGAATCCGATGGTGAAATGAGCCCGCGCCAGAGACTGGCAAGTACCGGATATTCTTTCATGTCCCAGGACCTATCATGCACCGACTGCATAGGAACCGCGGAGATATCCGATGTTTATACACTGAATACTGGTGATGAAGTAACCGGTGATCTGAACATCACGGCAGGCAGCGGCTATGTCAACATCTCAGCAGACGGCACAATAATAACAACAGGCAACGTCGGCATCGGCACGACAAACCCAAGCTATATGCTGGATGTAAATGGAAATGCAAGATTTACGAGTCCTATCATTGCAAATATTTCAGTCGTTGATACCCGCAATATAAATGATGCACCCACGGCATTCAACAATGAAGTTTCCTTTGAGTTCAAAACAAGAAGCACTGTGGGTGTTCCGGGTTCTGGTACTTACTCTGGTCAAATGACTATTGCACCATGGAGTGATAATAGTGGTGATGCAAGCCATCAGATTAATTTTAATGAAGGTGGATTATACTGGAGACAAGGACAACCCAGTTCAGCTTCATGGGGGACATGGTATGAAATTTGGACTGAAGGAACTGATGGTTCGGGCTCGGGTCTGGATGCAGATAAGTTGGATGGAGCAGATTCAAGTTCTTATGATGACCAAACCCTGTCAGAAGTATTAACAACAGGAAATAATGCCGGCAATTTAGAAATAATCAATGTGAATGGAATAAGATTGGGAAGCGCTTCAAGCCCAAGCAGCTGGCAAATATATGGTTCAGCCAATATGTACACATCGGGTTATTGGAGAGGGGATAGCGGGATTTATGTTGGTGATGACGAATATTTCTGGAGTGATGCAGAAGATAGGATTGCAACAACTGATGATTTCTATGTGCAGTCCGGCAGTAGCAACACCTATCTCTATTCTGCTAACACATATCTTGGTGCTAGTTCTGGAGACAATATTTATTTAAGAGGTAATGTAATGACAGGAAACGGATTTAGGCTTGAGGGGGGAGGTTGTTTGCATGTTGGTGGAACATCAGACCCGGGTACTTGGGAGATGTATGTCACCGGACAATCCTATGTTTCTGATTATCTCCGTGCTGATGGGGGTTTAACAACCGATTCAACAGATCCGGGGACTGGAAATGTCAGGGTTTCTGGAACTTTATATATGACCGATGGAACTGTTAGTGATGCAAATGTTATTGAAACAAATTCTATTTATGACCCCGAAGATGATACAGTTCAGGTCAGCGACAATCTCTATTCCACCGGTTATTTGAAAGCAGGCACTATACGGGGGAATGGTGACCTTTCAATCTATGGTTTTACATCAACTCTTACCTGGGCCGAAAGGGTAAGGGTATATGGAAACTTAGCTAACTGGGCTGTATATGGATTTGGTGGAGAATACGGTATCCGTGCAGACGGCTCAGTATACAACTTCTACGCGGGCGGTTCAGGAACTGATTACGGTACATTCACTGGGGGTCATACCACCAAGCTTGCGTCGGGATTCCCGACCAATATAAAACGGGGCATGATTGTTTCAACAACAGGAATTTCGGAACAGCGAAAAGATTCGGTTTCGAGTACAATAACAACCATAAATGTTTCCAGCAAAGCAAACGACCCGACTGCTATAGGAGTATATGCAGGTGAGGATAAAACACCCAAAATGGAAAATTACTGGTATTACAATAACACACTAACAAAAGAGGTTCATGTAAAGGATGAAGGGGACGAATTTGCCATTGTAAATGCGGTGGGGGAAGGCGTTATATGGGTCACCAACATCAACGGGAACGTCAAAAACGGTGATTTAATCACCACCTCGGAAATCCCGGGCTATGGGATGAAGCAGGGTGATGACCTGGTTCACAGCTATACGGTAGCCAAGGCAACCGAGGAAGCCGACTGGGACAACATCAGGGAGTTCATTACTTTCAACGGCAAGAGGTACAAGAAGGCCCTGATATCATGCACATACCATGCAGGATGAGCCAAAAGGCAAAGCAACTGCAAGGTGCGGGAATCATTCTCACCATAAACTAAAGGAAGGGAAAATGAAGGCGAAAACAATACTGGTAGTTATGATGGTTTTGTCAGTGTTTTTTCTAAGCGTGCGGCTTGCGTCTTCATACCCCCTGTCCAGTACCAATTACATCATAAGAAGCTGTGCGTTTACTGCTGGGCAGAATATAAGTTCTACCAGCTATAAGACAGACTTCTCAATGCTTGAACCTGTTATCTGGAACATGTCGCTATCGGAGAACCTCACCTATCTCGGGTTCAGCTACAGCCTTAACACTGAGCCCAACGTTTCAACGAGCAGCATTGATCCCAGCCCGCTGCACACCAATTCCACACTGAACTGCACGTTCAGAATGATGGAGCGCGACTGGTATACTAATCTGACGGTGAATCTGACGCTGTGGAGAGATAGCACCAAATATGGGGAATATGTCACCTATGCCGACCGCATGGCTCTCAGTGGCTTTGGTCTCATGGGCGGCGTGCAGGAAAAGGGCGAAACATGGCTCTGCTCCGTTGAGGGGATTGACGGCTTCGTTTATGGCAACATGACAAACTCCACAGGCATGGTTGTTTCCAATTCCCTACCCGAGGCAACCCATGTAAGGATAATTTCCAGCGACTATCCTTACAATTACACAACGAGCACCTTCAGGGGAGAATGGATATTCAGCGACCTTGACTCTGTTGACTCAAACCAGTCCACACAAATGAAATGGTACAAAGACGGGACAGAGGAATCAACAGCAGCGAACCAGAATATTCTCACATCATCGAACACGTCAAAGGGCGAAACCTGGACGTTTTCCGTGAGGGTTAATGACGGAACCGACTGGGGCAACTGGAGGAACGCAAGCACAAGCATAGAGGACACGGCACCCACGAGACCGACTTCCCTGTTCATAAGCCCCACAAGCGCCTGGAAAAACACAACCCTCACCGCAACAGCCGGCGGCTCAAGTGATGTTGACGGAGATTCCATAACATACTATTATAAGTGGAATACCTCGCAGGGCGGACTGCTTCAGAACTGGTCGCAGAACACATCAATGGTTTGCAGCGGATACGCTGCATGCAATAAATCCGCTATTATATATGTCTGGGCCAAGGCAGTCACAGCGCCCGCGAATTCTTCGGACAGTGCCCACACGGAAAGGATAATAAAGAACTCCCCCCCGAACCAGCCTGCAGTAACACTGCCAACAAATCATATAACAACAGGAAACACGACAATACACTTTGAATTCTCAGCAACAGACCCCGATGCAGGCGACACGTTCAGGTATTATCTCTTCATCAACGGAACCTACAACTCCTCGACAACAACAAAAACACTTGAAGTTTCGAGTTTCGACGATGGCAACTACGAATATGTGATAATGGCATTTGACGGCACGGACAATTCAACCAACAGCACCACCAGATATTTCAATATAGATACATCGGGACCGTATTTTTCATCTGCAGAAAGACAACCAGCAACCAACCACGAGGACGAGGAAGTAATGCTCAACATAACAGTAACATCCTGCAACACCATTGACACTGTATGGCTTGTGTGGAACGGCACGATGAATTACACAGTCCACAGGAATGTGAGCACAGAATACTACATTAACATATCTGCGGGAAATTACACTGCCCATGACATAGTGTATTATGAATGGTGGGCAAACACAACAGCAGGGATTGAGAATTCAACCGGGAATTATTCATACACAATAGCAAACCAGATACCGACCATGCCATACCTGCCATCATTGAACGAGACTTCGCCGATGAGGAAAGATATGCTCAACTGCACCGGGGATTCCTTTGCAGATGATGATGCAGAAGACAGCATGCAGGCCCAATACTATGAATGGTGGGTGAACAATGTAAGCGTGGGCATCAACACCAGAACCCTTCATACCACTTCTTTTGTAAGCAAGGGCGATACCGTCATCTGCTCCAGAAGGGTCAATGATGGTTACGGTAATTCCTCATGGTACAACTCCACAAACATTGCTACAGTAGCCAATACACCACCCACAGTGACATCAGCTACCCTGATTCCAACCGTGGCATATACCTACAGCACCTTTACATGCACCGGGCACGGGGCAGGTGATGTGGATAGTGATTCATTGAGGCACTACTATCTCTTCCAGGACCAGGACGGGATACTCAGAGGATGGACACGGAACAACACATACACTTGTACTGACCCGGGCTGTGATAACGGGGATACTTTCTCATGCCAGTACAAAGCCTTTGACGGGACTGACAATTCCACCGAGGTCACGTCAAACTATATAGTCATAGGCGAGGTGCACATAATCTGTGTGAGGCTGGTCCTGAACAATACCTACAACAACGTTTATACCCCGGTCACGGGGGGAATCAATGCAAGCCAGATTGGTTCAGAAACCACAACAATGTATCTCACACATTACTGGGGTGCTTCATACTACGATAATCTGGTAGCAGGGCTGATTACCACTACAGGATATGCGTTAAGGATGAGAAACCAGACAACTACACATTCCATACAACTTGAGCAACTGCTTTCGGGTTCTATGGTTCTATTGCCAGTGACTAAGGGCGACTGGAGAACCATCAATGACCAGGTAACGGCGATAGAGTCCGGGGATTTCATGATAAAAATAGCCCCGACATTCTCGTTCGGTATGGGAATTTACTATCCGATAAAAATTGTACTGGCGTTCTCAGATATCGATATCCAGGGCGATCTGATACTCGAGCCCGGTCTGCATAAAATAGAAATACAGAGCAACAAGACAGCAAGCCAGAAGGCAGTTTATATAAGAAAATTAAGTGAATAGTATTCCATGAAAAAGGTTCTTGCTGGCGGCTCATTTGTGCTGCCTCACCAAGGTCATATATTCTTCCTGGAAAGAGCAAGGGAACTTGGAGACTATCTTGTTGTTGTGATAGCCAGTGATGAAACACTAAGAAAAAAGAAGAAGCCCCTGCTCCTGTCCGCGGAAAAGAGAAAGAAGCTCATAGAAAGACTTGGTATAGCAGACAAGGTCATAATAGGCAGTAGCTCGGATTTTCTTGAACCGGTGAGGAAGGAGCGACCGGACATCATAGTGCTGGGCTATGACCAGAGATTCAGCAAAGAGCTGCTAAAAAGAATTAAGGAAGAGCTTCCGAATTGCAAGATTGTCAGAATGCATTCAAAACTAAAGGGTTACAGCACAACATCTATCCTGAAAAAACTTGGCATAAAAAAACAAAATGGGTGACTAATCCAATCACCCAAAGTCAATAATCATCATCTTCGTAGTCATCATCTTCGTCATTGTCATCATTGACCTCAAACTCGTCCTCTTCGTCTTCCCAGAACATACTCCCCCCACAGAGAAATTCATAACAAATCTGCAATAAAATTTTATATGACACTTTCATTTTTATAATTTTCGCCTATGGAAAAAGTGGGATATACATTCCATCAAAACGACTAAACATAATATCAGATGCAGATGAATTTACAAATTTGCAGAATCTTTCGTATACCTCTTTCTCATCAAATGGTTTGCTGTCTCTTGGTACGGTGTTTGGCAATCTTAAACTGTGTGCGAGGATAGTTGATAAATAATTGCGATCGAGCCCGAACATATTCTCTTTGTCCCTTTCCCAGCCACCCATATATTTTTTATCTTCTATTCGGTTATACAGTGGAGTTGTGTTGATTCCCCGGATTCCATAATCATCTTTTGCTTCTTCACATGAAACCGCTGAGGTCGAGTTTGGTGCAGAATTCTGTTTGGGAGCCCAGGCAGATTACGTTCTGGTTACTTGTCTGGCCTATTACTATCGGAGGGTTGATGCTGTTGAAAATATACATACCGCTTATGCTTTCCCCGCAGCCCTGTTCATATGCAGCTTTCATTGTAGGGTTATTGTATGGTGATGGTATTGAGCCCGTAAGAACGTCTATATTTGAGTAGAGGCTGTTTACCAGCGCCTGGCAGCTGGCAGACATATCATCCATGTCCATGCCAGTCATATCACCTATCATTGAGTTTACCTCGTTTTCAAATGTCGGAAATCCTGTAAAGTTTATGAGCGAAAATATCAGAAAACCACAAAAAAGAGCAATCCCTATAATCCTTGTCGGTGTTATTACCTTCAATGGTCCGTCCTTTTTAAGGGCCTTTATCTTGTTCTGGAAGTGTTCCACCCGATTCTCAAATCCGCCAATCAGCCCGGGCATCCTGTAGGATATTATGTTCAGGGCAATTGCAAAAACAATCCCTGATATAAGTCCTCCTATGAACATCTTGGCAAAGGAAGCCATCGGGATTCCGTCTATTGGTATAAGAACACCAAGGCCAATGCCTGCTATGATTGATACGAAACCAAGGCCTATTCTGATGGGCCATTTAAGATACCATCGCAAAAAGCCTCTATAACCCATCATGGCAATTGAACCAAAGAACAATATCCAGACAATATACCATAATATATTAAGATAGGGCATAAATGACAGCAGACCGCTTATGTCAGGCATGACCATACAATATTATTGTATTCGCCCTTATTTATTTGGCGCTGCGATAAAATAATCATATGCACGAAAATGGGATTGTCTGTTCCGGATGCGGCAGGAAATACCCACTCGGTGAGATAATTTTCCGCTGCGGTGAATGCGGCAGTTCCCTGGAAATAGCTTTTGATTATACCACTCTCAAAAAACGGTTAACTGTAGCCAAGCTGCGCAGCCGGCCTTTCAACCATGTGCGCTATTTCGAATTATATCCAGTGAGAAACCCGCTCTCGATACAGGAAGGAGGAACACCGCTTGTCAGAAGCAGGAATCTTGAGAGCGAGCTCAAGCTGGGTTTTGAGCTCTGGTTCAAGTATGAGGCACAGAACCCGACCGGTTCGTTCAAGGACCGCGGTTCATCCGTAGAGGTTGCAAGGGCATTGGAGGTTGTTGGCAAGAAAGGCAACCCATTCAAAAGTGTTGTCTGCGCCTCAACGGGTAACATGGGCGCAAGCGTTGCTGCCTACTCGGCCGTTGCTGGTATCAATTGCACGATATTCACCCCAAGAGATGCTGTTGGCACAAAGATAGAACAGATACTTGCATACGGTGCAAGGGTCTACAGGACGAGCGGTGATTATACAAAGACTGCAGAACTTGTCGAACTCGCCTCTAGGGAACATGGTGCTTATCTT
>JAFCEM010000049.1 GCA_017609145.1 Candidatus Aenigmatarchaeota archaeon
AACATGTTGTTTGCCGGTCGTGCTGGTGTAGGTAAGACTACCATGGCATTGTGCCTTGTAAAAGAGCTTTACGGTGAGCAGTGGAAAAACAATTTTCAGGAGCTCAATGCAAGCGACGAGCGGGGAATAGATGTGGTGCGCGGCAGGATAAAGAATTTCGCAAGGATAAAGCCGCTGGGGGCTGATTTCAAGATAATATTCCTTGACGAGAGCGACGCCCTTACACCCGAAGCACAGCAGGCGCTCAGGAGGACAATGGAAAACTTCGCCAGCGTGTGCCGGTTTATCCTCTCCTGCAATTATTCAAGCAGGATTATAGAACCACTCCAATCCCGATGTGCCGTTTTCAGGTTCAGAAGACTGGAACAAATCCACGTAGCGGAATACCTGAAAAGGATAGCAGATGCCGAGAAATTGAAGGTTTCTAAGGATGCGGTTTCAGCTATGTGCGAGCTTTCGGAAGGCGACCTGAGAAAAGCCGTGAACCTGCTCCAGGCAAGCGCTGCCATGGGAAACACCATAGAGAAGTGTGTGGTTTATGACGTTGCCATGCAGGCAAAGCCGCAGGACGTGAACAAGATGCTTGATCTTGCATTAAAAGGCAAGTTTGCAGCTGCGCGGGACAAACTTTACGAGTTGCTGATAAACCAGGGCCTGTCTGGCGAGGACATAATCAAGGAAATTCACAGGCAGATATTTGATTTAAATATTCCCGAAGAGAAAAAACTTGATATGCTGGAAATGACAGGCGAGTTTGAGTTCCGCCTCAACCAGGGCGGTTCTGATGAGATACAGCTGGAGGCGTTGCTCGCTCACTTCCTTAAATCTGGGAGGGGAAAAGAATGAATCTTATATTTATCGGCCCGCCTGGTGCAGGCAAGGGCACATATTCTTCAAGGATATGCAGGCAAAAAAGGCTTGCGCATATTTCAACAGGAGACCTGTTGCGCGGGGAGATCAAAAAGCAGAGCAAACTCGGGCTTGAAGCAAAAAAATATATGGACGAGGGAAAGCTGGTGCCCGACAAGACTGTTATAGAAATGCTGAAACAGAGGTTGGGTGCTGAAGATTGCAAAAAAGGATTCATACTTGATGGATTTCCAAGGACAATTACACAGGCGCAGGCACTTGACAGCATAACAAAAATACATGCTGTAATAAACCTGATAATCCCTGACTGGGTTCTGATTGAGAAAATCCTTGCCAGGAGAACATGCGAAAACTGCGGTGACATATACAATGTTGCTGATATAAGATTCGGACCCGATAAAAAATATCACATGCCGCCCATGAACCCGAAGATCAAGGGCAAGTGTGACAGGTGCGGGGGCAAGCTCATTTCCAGAAGCGATGAGACGGAAGAGATAATTAAAAAACGCCTTGTTGTCTACAGGGAGCAGACAGAACCACTGATAAATTACTACAGAGAAAAGGGGCTTCTTAAAGATGTCAATGTAACCGGCCCCCCGGAAATAATGGTACCAAAGATAATCGATATATTGGGTTTATGAAAGGAAAGCTGATAGTACTTGAGGGTATTGACGGCTCAGGAAAGACAACCCAGGCAGGGCTTCTGAAAGATTTTATGGCATCCAGAAAGATGTTTTGTGAAGTACTGCACTATCCCGACCACACAGGACCGATCGGCCGGCTTATAGTGGATTATCTCCGAGAAAAGTACGATTTCTCCCCTGAAATACAGTTTCTTTTATACACAAGTGATATGATAAAAGACAAAGAAAGGATTAGTAGATGGCTAAATTCCGGCACATGTGTGATTGCTGACAGGTTCTTTACATCAACAATAGCATACCAGTGTATGGTCAAAGGATTCCCGCTTGAGAAAGCGATATCTTTTGCAGAGCTATTTAACATGCCAAAACCTGATAGGATAATATATCTGAGGATAACACCCGAAACCTCAGCCAGAAGGAAAGCTCATCAGGAACAGGACAGGCATGAGAGGGACAGAGAACTCAACACAAAATTATCAAATCTATTTGAAGAGCTCGCTGAAAGACAGACCTGGTCAAGCTGGTTTCCTGTTGACGGGGAGAAGCCTGTGGAAGAGGTTTTTGAACAAGTGAAGAAGATATTGAAGCCATTAATACCAGGTCTTGCTTAATTTCAGGACATAGCCTACACTGTTTGCTATAAGATGGAATATTGGCGTGAGTATAAGCATGATTATAATCCACTGCCATTTTATCGGCGCGAGTATCATAGCGAACATGAACGCCCCGAGTAGGAAGTCTACTTGGTCCAACAGTGGCACGGGTCTGCCCCTTTCTATGCCTATCCTTCTCTTGATGAAGGAGCCCACCAAGTCTCCGAACATAGCACCGAATCCCAGAAGGAAGCCAAGAAGCGGGCTCATGGCCACGATTAGCAGAGGAACAGGTGACAGTGAAAACGGTATGTTTGTCATTACCGCCATTTCCAGAAAACCAATAAATGTTGCTATAATGCACCCGAAGAAGAATCCTTCCCATGTCTTCCCGGGCCCGAGAAGGGGGTTTCCCCTAAATTTCCTGCCGCCGTCTATCGGGTGAGTCCCCCGGAAAAGCGGGGCCATGCTGTTGGCTGCATAGGCCGGAAGTATGAGCCAAAACGCCTCTATGAAAAGATATAAAACCATGAACAGCACCTTACTTTTATAATGATAGCAGAATTAATAAACACTATGGGCCGGTAGTTCAGTGGTAGAACGCTTGGTTCGCATCCAAGAGGCCGCGGGTTCAACTCCTGAAACCTTTTACAGGAGCTTCCGCTTCCTCAAAGGTTTAAGGTTCATCCCAAAACATGCATGATTAACAGATAAAACTGTTAATCTGAATTAAAGGGGGAAGTAAACCTTTAGAAGGGGGGAATGTGTCCCCCCTTCTCAGGTGAGAATCCCGCCCGGTCCATTATTTCTTTTTTCTGATTTTCGCGATCTTCTTTTTTAGTTTTTCAATCTTGTTCATTGATGATTTCCTGCTGCTATCAATCTGTTTCTTCAGATTCAATTTTTCTTCCTTAAGCTTCTTCAGTTCTCTGTTAAGTTCGGTCTTCAGGTCGCTTAGTTTTTCTTCACCCCGCTTCATGTGCAGCCTGTGGATTTTCCTTTCTTTCTGGAGTTCCTTTTTCATCTCGGCCTTGACCTTTGCATAACCCTTTTTGCTTGTCTTTTTTGTGAGCTTTCTTAATTTGGCGATTTCCGCTGCGACCTTGCTCTCCCTTTCTTCTATCTTCTTAAGTTGTGATTTTGTATCACTGGTGCGGCACAACAATACTATAAGCACTAACCCGAACAGGAACACGGTTATAATTAGGCTTATTATAAGGGTTATCATATCTAAAAATAATTGTTCTTCCTCTCTAATAAATTCAACAGCCACTGCTACTGCTCTGCTTTCCTTTTTTCCATCATATGTCATAGAGACAATAAATTCGAATGTCCCTTCGGTCTCTGGCAGCACAGTGAAATTAAAGGCCGTTTCTTCGCCAGGGCCGACGGATTTGGTTATGTTGTTCTCCTCTATCTTCCATGTATATGGTATAAGCAGTTCCACCGTCACATTGGTGCTTGTAGTCTTATTGCTTCTCACCAGGACATGAACAGTACCTGTGTGGTTGGCCTGAAGGACATCAGGTATGACCTGCACGTCCTTTATCCTTACCATGTCAGGGATAACCCTGACTATGTTCAGCACGCTGTCAACCTCATGGGAAACAGAGCCTGATACAGCCCTGACGGTGAAATCATACGCCCCGGGCTCAGCATCTTCGCGGGTTCTGAGTTCAAAGACATAATTGGCGGTTGAGTTTGGTTCTATTTCAGCGCTTTCAGGAACGACTGAAACAAAACACTGTTGGCTCAGGTTCAGGATGCGCAGAAATGTTTCCGTAGCCTTCTTTTCCCCGATGTTTTTGACCTTTACTATAAAGTATTCGAAATCATCCTGTCCCATTATTATGCTGTCAGGGTAGTCTATTATTCTCAACACGGGAACACGCGGAGTTCCTCCACCCCCACCCGGGGGTTCTTCCCCTGCAGCCGGCGCAGCCGTAACTGTGAAGCTGTCCGTTGCTGTTGCGGTATATGTTGTGCTCCACGTGACCATTGCATGATAGACACAATTCCCCGCACTCGATGGCGCTGTCAGTGATACGCTGGTAGTCGCCGTTGAGAGCGCACCAACGTAAACGGTCTTGCTGCCCGATGCAACAGTGCTTCCACCGGTGTTTGTAATCCAGTAGCTGACGAGAACGTCTTCCCCGAAGTCCGGATTCTGATTGGTGAGCTGCACCGTGGCAGTTGCTGTGGATGATGCTGTCACAGATGCGGGCGCGTCTATGGATATGTCGAACGGCCCGCCGACAGAATAGCCCGTGTAATTCACAGCGCCATAGAAACCAAACGTCACATTGAAATTATTCGTATTGTTCCAGCCGACATACTGGTCAACAAGTGAATAGTCTATATTATAGCTGGCGCTGTGTTTGTCATAGCAGCCAAAGTTGATGTTGGAGATGCTGATATTGTAGTTTGTGCTGACCAGTGTCCATGCTGAACAAAGCGGCATGGCTGAGAAGAACAGCACTATTAAAACCAGCAAGACTACCAGTATTGTTTTCGCCTTCATTTTCCCTTCCCTATCCCTAATGATTTGTGTAGTATAATCTGCTGGCTGTTTTCGGTAATTGTAGATGCCAATGGAATATTATGTCACCTTAGCGCAAATAATGTATATGGTTCCGCAATCTCTCCTGTTTCCAGAAGCATCCACGCATGCCACTCTCCACGTATCAGAGTCAATGGGTCTGCTTTCCCTTATTGACCCCGGAGCATCAGTATATGTGCCGCCGCTGAGTATCTTATATGCATTAGAACAGCTGCAATCTGAATAATCCGAACCTGCAGAGTAAGCGCATGTTTCTATTGTGTGTTCAATACTTATGAAACCAGTAACATCAAAATCGTCGTTTACTGTAAGCGTAGCGTCTTCGGGGTCTTCCAGTGTATTGCACTGGATTGTATTTGCATCCATTATGTTATAATCATCCAAATCAATGTTCCCGTCCATGTTTATGGCATTGAACTGCCCCGTACCCGCAACATCCAACATCGCCCCCGGATTCGTCGTCCCGATGCCGACTTTGCCGCCGTTTAATGACATCACATGTTTCGTTCCAATTGTATTGACAGCGTCAGTTCCGGAATCCCAAACATAAAAATCAATAGAATTACCAGCATCTGCACCGCTGTTATGACGTGTCTTGATGGCATGTGAATAG
>JAFCEM010000006.1 GCA_017609145.1 Candidatus Aenigmatarchaeota archaeon
GCATACCTACACAGTTCGTTAAAGAGCTGGAGTTTCAGAAGCGCAGAATTGAGGATGCCATCAGGCGCTTCGGGAAGGATGTTGTTCCGCCCTCGGAATTCGTGGGCAGGGGTTGATATGAAAATAAGCAGCCAGGCAAAGGAGCTTAACGGGATTCTGAAAAAGCAGGCGCCACAGGTCTATTCCATGCTTTCCGGGGCAGGTAAGAAAGCATTCTTTCCAAAATCAGGAATCCTTGCCCAGACAGCAGAAGCTAAGGGCAAGAGGATAAACGCCACGATAGGCGTGGCTCTTGAAGACGGTGGTGCTCCACTCGCACTTGATGTTCTGATGAAGAACTCCAAGCTGGAAGCTCATGAAACCGTTTCATACTCGCCGAGCCATGGCCAGCAAAGGCTGAGGGAAGCCTGGCTCCAAAGGATAAGACAGAACAACCCGTCGCTGAGGACAAAAACCACGCTTCCTGTATGTACTGCAGGGCTGACGAGTGGGCTCAGCATACTGGGGAGGCTTTTCCTGGATGATAACGAGAATATCATACTCCCGGAGCCCTTCTGGGGTAACTACAAGCTGGTATTCCAGCACGCGGAGCTTGATACTTTTCCCTGCTTTGACGGGCACGGGTTCAATGTTTCTGGTCTGGAAAAGAAGCTACACGGGCCCGGGAAAAAACACGTTCTGCTACTCAATTTTCCCAACAACCCTACGGGATACAGCATAACAGAGCAGGAAGCCAGTGAAATCGTAAAAGCGATTAAGAAAAGCGCCGAAGCCGGAAAAAGGATTTTGGTAATATGCGATGATGCCTACTTCGGGCTCTTTTTCGAGCCCGGGCTGATGAGGGAGTCAATATTTTCAAAACTGGCCGGGCTGCACGAGAATATCCTGGCTGTGAAGGTTGACGGCATAACAAAGGAGCTCTACGCATGGGGCCTGAGGATTGGTTTTGTTACGTACGGGTTCAGGGGCATGGACGATGATACTGCGCAGGTTCTTGAGGATAAAACATCGGGCTCTGTGAGAGGCAGCATATCCAATACCTGCACACATTCACAGTTCCTGGCTGTACGGGCTCTTGAAAGCCTTGAGCTGAAGAAGCAGGAGAAGGATAACCTCGAAACCATAAGGGTGAGATATGAGGAGATCAAGAGGATACTCAGTGATAGTAAATACGCAGAGTGCCTCGAACCCCTGCCGTTCAATTCAGGTTACTTTATATGTGTCCGGCTGAAGGACAAGACCCCAGAACAGTGCGAACAGGTGCGGAAAACTCTTCTCAGCAAATATGACACGGGCATAATATCAATGGGAAACCTCTTTAGGATAGCATTCTCCTCAGTGAAGAAAGAGCTTCTCAGGGAACTTTTTGAGAATCTATACAGCGCCTGCAAAGTATGACGAGTTCATTTTGCTTTGAAGCCGTTCCTGCAGCCAGCTCCAGGACATACCTGCACGGCTGCTCGGGCT
This sequence comes from Candidatus Aenigmatarchaeota archaeon, assembly GCA_017609145.1. Lineage (GTDB taxonomy): Archaea > Aenigmatarchaeota > Aenigmatarchaeia > QMZP01 > QMZP01 > JAFCEM01. Next base: position 1,468 of record JAFCEM010000006.1, read on the forward strand.
TTACAAAGCGCCAGGGCTTCACGTTTTCGTGGAGTTCGAGCACGTTCATCTTTTCATCAAAAAAGACGAAGTCTATGGGAAAGCGCATGAACCATGTGTGAAAGCTGTGCCTTGCGGGCTTTTTGAACACAAACAGTACGGGCTCCGGGTTTGAACGCAGCATCAGACCACTGAACTTTGACCATGCGGTATCCGCTATTTTTATTTTCATAGAAATTCCCTTTTGGTGTTAGGTGTAATAGTATTTGCCTTTGCGCTTCTGTTCCGTGTCCTTCTGTGAGCCGGGCTTGTTAGCCCGTGGCCTGCCTGTCTGTGGGTCGCGCCTGAATGTCACGTTCAGCTCCTTCAGAAAACTGTTCATGCCCTTTTCAAGCTCTACAGGGGCTTCCCCGTGCCCGTGCACACCCTTCTCACCGCCGAAAACCATGACTCTGTCCGCGACAGAGTCCATGAACTGAAGATCGTGGTCAACCACGAAGCAGGGCTTCTCTTCCGATTCGGTGACTGTCCTGAGAAGCTTTGCCACCCTGAGCCTCTGCTCCACGTCGAGGAAGGCAGAAGGCTCGTCCATCAGAAGCAGGTCATAATCCTGCACGAGTGCAGAGCCTATAAAAACCGACTGCAGCTCCCCACCGGAGAGCGAACCCATCCGTCTTTCAAGGAGCTTCTCAAGCCCGAGGAAGAACAGCAGTCTCTTGTTCTCTTTTATGAAAGCAGACTTTGAGCTCGACGACAGGAACTCCCTTACTGTTCTGGTTTCTTCGCTCTTTCCCAGAACAAGCCTCTGGGGTTTGTATGCAAGCCTGAGCCCTTTCAAACCATCCAATACAGAATCAATTTTCCCTTGCACAAGCGAGTTCTTGTTGGTTGAATCCGACTTTTCCTTGCCTGCAAGCAGGCGCACGAACGTTGTCTTTCCTATGCTGTTCGGGCCCAGGATTCCTATAATCTCTCCGTGGTGGATTTCTCCGGGCTCTGTCTTTAGCGAGAAGCCGGGGAATTTTTTCTCAAAGCCCGGAAAATCAAGGAAGAGCTTTGTTTTCTTTGCAGACTTTGCGCGCCTGTTGAATGTTATGGATTCTGTCCTGAAGCGCATGTTCTCTTCCTTTATGTACCCATCAAGGTAGGTGTTTATGCCCACGAGAACCCCGAATGGTTTTGAGACCACACCGAATATACCGGGCTTGCCGTAGAGTATGTGCGTGACATCGGCCAGGTAGTCTGCAACTGCAAGGTCGTGCTCAATCACCATGACAACCGCCTTCTCAACGAGTTTCCTTATTTCTCTTGCGACAACCAGCCTTTCCTGTACGTCAAGGTATGAAGAGGGCTCGTCAAAGAAGTAGAAGTCTGCGTCCTTCAGTAGTGTGGCCGCTATGGCAAAGAGCTGCAGTTCTCCCCCTGAGAGCGAGCTGATGTTTTTGTTTATCATCTCATTCATCTCCAGGCTGCTGACAATACTATCAAGCCTTTTGTTTTTGTCCAGTTTTCCTAGAAGTGAAGAGACCTTACCTTTGTACATTTTCGGTATCATGTCAACATGTTGCGGCTTGTATGCTGTCTTGATCCCGCCCATGGAAAGCTTCTTCATGTAGTTCTGGAGCTCACTTCCCCGGAATCTCTTTATCAGCTCATTCCATGCAACTTCACTATCCAACAACCCTGCATTTGGCCTGAGCTCTCCTGAAAAGATATTCAGCACAGTAGTCTTGCCCACACCGTTGGGTCCTATTAGCCCTATTACCGACTTTGCGCGGGGCACGGGCAGTCTGAAGAGGGAGAACATGTTCTTTCCGTACCTGTGGATAGGGGTTTCTTTCAACTGTTCCGGCAGGTTGACGACGCTTATTGCACCTGTCGGGCATTTCTTTACGCAGATACCACAACCTATGCAAATGGCCTCATCAATGACCGGCTTTTTGTCTAAGAAAATCGTCACACATTCCTTTCCCGACCTGTTGATGGGGCAGACCTTCATGCAGGCATAGCTGGATACCTTTGGTCTGCACAGCTCCCTGTTAATCACTGCCATTCGCTTTGGCATAATATCAGTTAATAAATTTTGTGCCTTAATTTAAAATAAGTTGATTGTATGGGATGTTGTTTATTAAACAGAACATGCAATAAAATTTATGAAATACCATTATAGCAGCTCATTTGTGCTCGTTATCATGCTTGCCGCAGTGGTATTGATATGCGGCTGCGTAGGCGAAGATGCCACTCCAGCCGGGGGTGTATCAGTATCAGATGACTGGCAGACACCAACATGTCTGGGCAGTCCTGTTAATACTGATGCATGGGAAGATGCACCATCCATCTCACCGAATGGTAACCTCCTCTACTTCACAAAAGGAAAAGACATAAACGTTGACTCATACGAATCCCGCAGAACAAACAATGGCTGGAGCAGTCCGGTACCTCATTCTTTCAATCTTAATGACTATCCTGATGGGGCTGTCCACAGCCAAGACGATAAAATTCTTTACTTTGCATCAATAAGGCCTGGTGGCAAGGGCAGCGGTGACATTTATATCTACAACAGGAATACAGGTACTGTTTCCAATATCGGTGAACCAATAAATACGGAATACATGGAAAGCGAGCCATGGATTAGTCCTGATGGTAATCTCCTGTGCTTTGCATCAGAGCGCCCGGGCGGGATGGGAGGCCATGACATATGGTGCGCCCAAAAACAGGCTGGGGTATGGAACGAGCCCTACAACATCGGCAGCCCTGTTAATACAGATTGTGACGAAACCCAGCCATTTATCACACATGACGGCCAGGAAATCTATTTCACTGCAACTAATTGTTATGGAATCCCGGGCCCTGCAATATTCATGTCAACCCTAAGTAGTGGCAAATGGTCAAGCCCCGAACCTGTTGTAACAGGATTCGTCGGCGAACCCACCCTGACAGCCGACGAATCAGAGCTTTGGTTTGTTCACATAACCCTTGACCAGAGTAACCAGCTAATTGATGCTGACATCTGTTTCACAGAGGCAAAATAAAGCAACCATTGCTTTTGTTACAGTTCAGCTAACCGAAAGCTTATTCAACCAAAAATTCAAAAGACTTCATCTTCTTTTTAGTTATTTATTAGAATATAATTCCAAAGCTTTTCAAAATAATAATTAATCAAATAAATTTATTATAATTAACAGGGGGATAAATTATGTGTCTTGCAACTCATGCTAAAATTATGAAAATAAAGGGCAAACACGCTTTAGTGGATTTTGAGGGCTTAAAAAAAGACGTGAAAATAATTTTGACGCCAGAAGTAAAGGCCGGTGATTATGTTCTTGTTCATGCCGGGTTTTCCATTCAAAAAATAAATAAAAAAGAAGCGAACGAATCCTTGAAGATGTGGAACACTATACGTTGAGGTTTTAATGTGTTGGAATTTAGAAACAAAGCAACAACTGAAACACTGATTAAAGAAATAAGAAAAATAAATCCAAAAAAAGATATAAAAATAATGCATGTTTGTGGAACACATGAAATGACAATAGCTCGCTGGGGGCTAAGAAAACTTTTGCCAGGAAACATTAAACTGATTTGTGGACCCGGCTGTCCTGTCTGTGTAACTTCTACCTCAGAAATTGATTTTGCAATTAAACTTGTGAAAGAAAAAAACGTAATCCTTACTACGTTTGGTGATATGTTTCGCGTTCCTGGAACAGATTCATCTTTAAGTGAAACAAAAATCCATGGTGCTGACATAAGGGTTATTTATGGAGTTAATGAAGCTGTAAAAATAGCCAGAAAAACAGAAAAACAAGTTATTCATTTTTCAGTTGGCTTTGAAACCACTGCTCCGACAATAGCCTCTGAAATCTTGGAAAATAAAACGCTTAAGAATTTCTCCATTATCTGTAGTCATCGCCTTATCCCCCCGGCAATGAACTATCTATTATCCTGTAAAGATATTGAAATCAATGGATTTATTTGTCCCGGGCATGTTTCTACCATAATAGGTTGCGAACCTTACAAAGTTTTAGCTGAAAATTTTGCTAAACCTATGGTAATAGGGGGATTTGAGCCAAACGATATTTTGCTTTCAATCCTCATGATACTTAAGCAGATAAAAACTGAAATATCAAAAACAGAAAATGAATATATTAGAGCTGTAAAAAACAAGGGAAATATCGTAGCTCAAAAAGCAATGAGTAATGTTTTTAAACCATGTGATAAGGGGTGGCGAGGAATAGGCACAATCCCGAATTCAGGATTCAAACTAAGAGATAAGTTTGTTGAATTTGATGCAGAAAAAAAATTTAATATAAAAATCAAAAAATCTTTAGACATAAAAACTGGTTGTAAGTGCGGAGAAATCATGAAAGGTAAAGCTGTGCCACATGACTGTCCATACTTTGGAAAGATTTGCACTCCTGAAAGGCCTATTGGTGCGTGTATGGTTTCTGTTGAAGGGGCTTGTTATATTGCATATAATTATTCATAATCATTATAATGTGAAGGTGATAAAAAATGGAAATCCCAAAAAAACCAATAGAAGAATTAAGAAAAGAGGGAAGCCGGCATATTCCCGACACAATACAGCTTTCACAAGGGTCTGGTGGAAGTATGATGGAAGCATTAATTGAAAAAGTTATTACAAAAAAGCTTGGCATAAAATCAAGTTTTGTGGGCTCTGGGATTGATAAGTTAGAGGATGCTGGTATTATAGATTTGGGAGATATTAAACTGGCATTTACAACAGATGGATGCACAGTTGACCCCATGTTCTATCCAGGAGGGAGTTTAGGAAGCTTATCTGTAAGTGCAACAATAAACGACCTTGCTGTCATGGGAGCAAAGCCACTAGCAATTTCATTTGGATTAATTTTGGAGGAAGGCTTGCCGTTGGAAATTCTTGAAAAAACCCTTGATAAAATGGCAGAAGTTTGTAAAGAATCGAATGTGCCTGTGATAACCGGGGACACAAAGGTTATGGAAAGAGGTAAGATTGACAAATTAGTAATAAACACTGCCGGGGTAGGCATTATAACAGGAGATATTATTTCCGACTATGGCGCTCAATCTGGTGACAAAATTCTTGTTTCCGGGACAATGGGTGACCATGGAATAAGCTTGATTGGGTTAAGATTTGGTTTTGAAAGTGAGCTAAAATCAGATGAAGCACCGTTGTGGGGTATGATGGAAGGGTTACTCAAGATTGGGGGCATAACCTCTGCAAAAGATGCCACAAGAGGCGGATTTAGTCCAAACATAAACGAACTCGCAAGAAAGTCCAATGTCTGTTTTTATGTCCATGAAGACAAAATTCCTATCAAACCAGAAGCAAAAAGACTGGGAGAAGTTTTGGGAGTTGATCCTTTGAGTACAGCTTGTGAAGGCAAAATAATAATGACTGTTAGACCCGACAAAGCAGATGAGATTTTAACATCCATGAGACAACATGCGTATGGCAAAGAAGCGGCTATTATAGGAGAAGTGAAAAAAGAGCCTAATGGACAGGTTATATTAGAAACCGAAGTTGGAGGTAAGAGAGTTTTGCACACCCCTGTGGGAGAGTTGTATCCACGAATTTGTTAATAATTTTTAAAAACAAGAAGAAAATAAACTATATGTCCAAAAAATATGATGTCATAATTCTCGGTGCAGGGCCTGCGGGGCTCAGTGCCGGCGTATATACGGTACGGTACGGGCTCAGTACCCTTGCAATTGGCAAGGAACCCGGCGGCATGGCGAGCGAGGCCACGGTTGTTGAGAATTATCTGGGGTTCTCTGCTATCACGGGCGCGGAGCTCACAAAAAGGTTTGAGGAGCACGCAAAAAAGGCGGGTGTTGAGCTACTCATTTACACGAATATAAATTCCATAAATAAGAGAGGGGCCGGCTTTGAGATTGAGACTGACAAGGGCAGGTTTTCTGCAAAGGCTCTCATAATTGCCCTTGGGAAGAAGAAGAGAAAACTGCAGATACCCGGGGAAAAGGAGCTTGCCGGAAAGGGCGTGTCCTACTGTGCAACCTGCGATGCACCACTGTTCAAGGACAAGATAACGGCTGTCATAGGCGGCAGGAACTCCGCTGTTACAGCTGCGCTGTTCCTGGCGAAGAAATGCAAAAAGGTCTACATAGTGTACAGGCGCGACAAACTGCGCTCGGACTTGGTGCTTATTGAACGTGTCAGGAAGGAAAAGAAAATAGAGGTTGTATATGACTCTGTTCCTATTTCTGTCAACGGGAAAGAAAGGGTGGAATCGCTTACCATAAAGAGAAAGGACAGGAAAGAGGAACTGAAACTTGACGGTGTATTCATTGAGATAGGTGCAGTGCCCTCGACAGAACTGCTGACAAAGAACCTGAAACTGAAGCTTGATGAGGAAGGCTGCATTGTGGTAAAGCCCTCAATGGCAACGAACGTGCAGGGCGTCTTCGCTGCGGGCGACATTACAAACAGCTCGAACAAGTTCGACCAGATTGCCACAGCGGTTGGCGAGGGTGCAGTCGCCGCAAATACGGTTTTCAGGTTCCTGAAGAATATAAAGTACTGAAACGTTCGTGTTTCATGCTCAGTAGTGCCATGTCGGAGGCAAGTCTCCGCGTCCATATTTTCGTCTGTCAAGCTCTATGAATTTTTGGTCTAAGTCTCTATATCCGTACCGTACATCGTATTTGATTGGATATCCTGTTACTTCTATCATTATCTCTTCTATGCCCGGAGGAGTATCAGATTCTATTCTCTTAGAATCTCTTTTCACAACAGTATCGACCTCAGGACTGTCCAGATCCAATTTTTTGGAATTAATGCTTTGTATTTGTAATTTTTTTAAGAGATATTGTTTAGGATTATCTTCCAGAAATCCTTTTATATCCCCTGCCACTTAAAATATGAATCAGCTATCTTAAATTATTCAAAATCTTTTTCAATATTATCCAGCAATGAGACCAGCTCCATCACTTCATCGTAATCAGGGTTATGCCTATACTGTGAATAAACATTGCATTTGCAACAAGCAACAGGCAAGCCCATCACACCTTCGGGCAAATACATTGTATTCTTACATCCCCCGTAAACATACAGTTTCCTTTTTTTCCATACCTGCCACAACTAAAAACAGCTTTTACTATTGACCTTTTTTCTAGTCCCCTTAAATCTTCTTCAGAAGATACTCCAGATATCTCGGGGCTCCTGTCTGCATTTTTCATGACTTAAAATCTTTTTAAACTTTTAAAATCATTGAGCAGAAAAGTGGGAATCCTCTGGTGGATATTTAATTTCTGCCCGCAAGAATATAACTATGAAAGGTATTTATGTCCTGATTATTTCTGTTGATAGGGACACAGAAGCGGAGATAGGGAAGCTGGGGGAGATTGTGTTCAGGAAGGGGCTCTATGCCTATGTGGGCTCTGCGCAGAACGGTATTGAGAAGAGGGTTTCAAGGCACCTCTCGGATGACAAGAAACTGCGCTGGCACATAGACTATTTGCTTTCAGACGAGCATGTAAAGGTATTGAAAGTTTTCTACAGTAACGCTGAAAAGGAAGAGGAATGCAGGATAGCTGGAGAGCTGGCAGAGCTGGGCAAACCCATGTACGGATTCGGGTGTTCTGACTGTAATTGCGAATCGCACCTGTTCATGCTTGGCCCGGAGCAGGACACGGACAGTATTTTAAAGCTTGGGATGAAGGAAATGATAGTATGAAAGTCAACGGGGCTGACTACAGGACTGTGTGGATGAAAGAGGGTTCTGTGTTTCTCATAGAACAGAACCTGCTCCCCTTTGAGTTCAGGGTTCATGAATCCCGAAGCTGTGCCGAAACCTGCAATGCAATCAGGACAATGATCGTGCGCGGCGCAGGGGCAATAGGCGCTGCAGCAGGGTTTGCAATGGCCCAGGCATTCCGCGAGGCACCGCACCAAGGGATTCGGGAATACACTGAAAATGCAAGGAAAGACATAGAGGCTACCAGACCCACGGCGCAGAACCTTTTCTATGCAACAGAACGCGTTTTTGACGCTGCGAAGGATTCTGATGACCCGCGCGCGGCTGCGCTCAGTGAAGCGCAGAAGATAGCAGACGAGGATATGGAAAGATGCAGGAAAATAGGAGAGCACGGGAACGGGCTGATTAGGAACGGATTCAGGGTGGAGACACACTGCAATGCGGGCTGGCTTGCATTCGTGGACTATGGTACTGCGTTGTCGCCGGTTTATCTTGCCCACAGGAATGGGAAGAAGGTATCCGTTTATGTTGACGAGACAAGGCCCCGGAGCCAGGGCGCGAGGCTTACTGCATGGGAGCTGAGGAATGAGGGTGTGCCGCACACTATATTGCCTGACAATGCCGGAGCCCATATGATGTCGCATGGAAAGATAGATATGATGATTGTTGGGGCTGACAGGATTGCGGCGAACGGGGACACCGCGAACAAAATAGGTACGCTTGAAAAGGCAATCGCAGCCAAGGAGTTTGGCGTGCCGTTTTATGTCGCAGCGCCGACATCCACATTCGATTTGAACTGCGCCTCTGGGAAGGACATACCCATTGAGGAAAGGAGCGAGGAGGAGGTTCTATACCAGACCGGCCCGAACAGCAGTGGCAAAATGGAAAGGATTCTTGTTTGTTCCCCTGATTCCCGGGCCCTGAACCCGGCCTTTGATGTCACACCCGCCAGATATATAACTGGCATAATAACAGAGAATGGTATAGTCAAGCCGGACAAAGATTCCATAAAAGGGCTCCTTTCTACAGGAAGTTTTTAAGTCTTTATACAAAATTTTAACATGCTCATAGCTGTGTGCGGCAAGACCAATGTGGGCAAGACCACTTTCTTTTCATCAGCCACGCTCGTTGATGCGGAGATTTCAAACAGGGTTTTCACTACAATCAGGCCGAACCAGGGCGTTGCCTACGTGACAGCCCCGTGCCCGTGCAAACAGCTAGGGATAAAGTGCAACCCGATGAACTCGAAATGCATCGACGGGGTCAGGCACATTCCCGTGAAACTTATAGACATTGCCGGACTCGTGCCGGGCGCCCACGAGGGCCGGGGGCTCGGGAACCAGTTCCTTTCGGACATAATGGAGGCGAATGCACTCATCCATGTGGTTGACATATCGGGCGGTACAGACACTGAAGGCAACCCGGCTGAACCAGGAACCAATGAGCCCATGAATGACATCAGATTCCTGACAGAGGAGATTGACTATTGGATTCTAGGTATACTCAGAAAGAACTGGAGGCAGATTACTACCAAAGCGAAGGCTGGTGGGGAGAAGCTCGAGAAGCTTATTCATAATCAATTGTCCGGGCTCGGGATAGGGTCTGATGACGTGGCAGGGGCACTCAGGAAAGTCGAGATTAACGAGAACTCGGATGACAGTACCATGCTGAAATTCATAGTCATGTTGAGGGAGAAGGCAAAGCCCATGTTAATAGCAGCCAACAAGATTGACGTGCCCGGGGCGGATAAGAGCCTTGAGCGCGTCAGGAAAGAATCCGGTGCTGTTAATATGGTCGGCTGTTGCGCAGAAGCAGAACTTGCGCTAAGGCGCGCAGCAGAGAAAAGGATAATCAGCTACAGGCCAGGGGACAGTGATTTCACTGTGCTGAAGGACACAGACCCAAAGCAGCTTCAGGCACTGGAATTCATAAGGGAAAAGGTGCTGAAGAGGTTCGGCTCGACAGGCGTGCAGCAGGCAATTAATGACGCTGTTTTCAGATTGCTTAACATGATTGTGGTCTATCCTGTTGAGAACGAGACCCGCTACACAAGCGGCAAGGGCCGTGTGCTGCCCGATGCCTATCTTGTCCCAAAGGGCACAACAGCAAAGGAGCTTGCAGGTATGATACACACAGAGTTCCTCGACAAGTTCGTCGCAGCAATTGACGCAAGGAAGAAGCAGAGAATCGCCGCGGATTACGAGCTGAAAAACGGTGACATAGTGAGGATAATGCTGAAAAAGTAGTGGAATAAATGTTTTTAAGCGCTTGTTCTCAGAAAATATTATGCTTTACCTAATATCGCTCGGGCTCTGGGATGAGAAGGACATGTCAATCCGGGCCCTTGAAACTGCAAAGAAGTGCGATCTTCTTTACGCCGAGTTCTATACGAACAGGGCTAATACCAATGTTAAGAATCTTGAGAAGCTGGTCGGAAAGCCTGTCAGGGAGCTTGACAGGCATGATATGGAGGAAGGTTCTACAGCGCTGCTGCGCGAAGCTAGAGAAAGGGATGTGGGCATATTCGTACCCGGAGATGCGCTGACAGCCACAACACACGTTTCACTGCTTCTTGAAGCCGAAAATAAAGGGGTAAAGGCCGATATAATCCACGGCTCAAGCATAGTTTCCGCGGTCGGGGAAACCGGCCTGCAGCTCTACAAGTTCGGGAGGATTACAACACTCACAGATCCGGTGCCCATGTCATGTTTTGAGGCAATAGAAAACAATCAAAACGCCAGGCTCCACACGCTTGTGCTGCTGGACATAGGAATGACAGCCCGGCGAGGGCTCGAGCTGCTCAAGAGTATGGTTGACGGACCGGTTATCATGGCATCCTGTCTCGGCGGCAATGGAAAAATAAAGTACGGGGGAATTGACGAACTGCTCGGGCTCAGGGACATTGACTACGAGCCGGCAGTGATAATAATCCCCGGCGAACTGCATTTCATGGAAAAAGAGTACCTCGAAAGTCTGAGATAATCACTTGCCCCTTGCTTTTCTTGATATCTCTGTCCATCTAAGCTTCTTTGCGTTTCTTCCCATCCTGAAGCTTTTCTGGCATTTTGAACCGCAGAAGTAAAAAACCTGACCTGAAGTCTTCACGAACATCTTTCCCCTGTGTTCTGGTATCCTGTTACCACAAAATGTGCATTTTGGCATATAACATCACCTAGCGCTTGTCAAGCTTCGCAACACTATCCATTATGGTTTCTTTTAGAAGAATGATGTCACCGACCTTTATGGGTCCGACAACGTTTCTTGTCATTATCTTGTTCTTTTCCGGACCTTCAATAGCCCTGCACCTTACTCTTTTGACTCCCTTAATCCCGAGGCTTCCCGTTATCTGGATCACCTCTGCTGGTACTGGCATATTATCAACTACTTTATCTTTTCAGCTATATCGGCAACGAGCTTCTTGGAATCACCCTCTTCGGTAATGGCCACTGAAGAAGTCGGAACATTTATGCCTGATGCCGTGCCAAGTTCAAGCTTTGATGGTACGGAAACATACGGTACCTGTTTTTCTTTGCACAGGACTGGCAGGTGCATAATCACTTCCTTTGGCTCTACATCATCCGCCGCAACAACAAGCTTTGCAATGCCCCTTTCTATTGACTTCGTGGTTTCGTTCACACCCTTTGACACCTTGCCCGTGCTCTTTGCTATTGTCACAGCCTCAAGAGCCTTCTTTGCCAGCTCGCTTGTCTTCTTTGGCTCTGCCGCTGGTTCTGATTCAGCCGCTTCCTCAGCCATTTCTTCGATCTTTTCCTTTTCCGGTTCGGGTCTCTTTTCTTCTTCTTTGGGTTTCACTGTCTCTTCCTTTGCCTCTGGCTTGCTCTCTTTTGGTTTTACTGGTTCTTCTATTTTCTCAGGCTGTTTTTCCTTTGGCTCTTTCTTTTCTGTCATATTATCCTCCTCTCATTTCGCAGCGCCATTCAACTTAATATACGCCGCATCAATTCATAGGTATGAAAAGTATTGCATGAAGGTATTTAAAAGTTTATTAAGCTGTACATCTTACTGTTTTTTTAATCTTCTCCATATTGTTGCAATCCTTTCTATTGCGCTCAGGTTTGTCAAAGCAGCAAGGACAACCAGTATGCTTGTCAGGTAGAACGGGTCGAAGTATGCGAGGATAATGCCAACGAAAAGCACGAGCAGCCTTTCGACCCTTTCGAGCAGCCCGCCTTTCAGTTCGTTCCCGGGCTCTACGAGTTCCTTCTCCTTTGCAGCTGCTTTGACATAGGTTGTCATGAGGGAACCGAAGAAGTAAAGGAAAACCCACACGTATATGGGAAATATGAACATAGGCAGGGATGCGAAGAGCAGGCCAAAAACTATTATCCCTTCCACATACCTGTCGATCACCGTATCAAGATATGCGCCGAACTTTGTCACGCGGTCCGTGACCCTTGCCACAGAACCGTCGACAATGTCTATGAAAGCGGATACTATGAAAAAGAGCCCTGCCCACAGAAACTGTTCCTTGGCAAGGAACCAGAATGCAATCAGCGCGGGCACGAGTGCCAGTAGCGTCCACTGATTCGGGGACAGGCGCAGCTTTGCAAAAGCAATGCCTATCTTTATTGAGAACCCCTGAAACCTTTCCCTATGCTTGTAAAGAGTCATGATTATACTTAAAGATTAATCTTAAAACCATATTATTTGTTTTCAAGCAGCTTTGCCCTCTGTTTGTAGAAATCCGCTGCCTTCTTCAGGGCACTGATGCCCTTTTCGGTGATGGAGTAAACGACCTTTCTTCCTTCCTGCCGCTTGCTGGCAAGGCCTCTTTTGACGAGTTTGTAGAGAACGTGGTAGGCGCTCACCCTGCCGCACCTGAATCCGAAGCGCTTTTCGACTTGCTTTCTTATCTGGTAAGCGTGCACGGGCTCCTGTGATATTATCTTCAGAATGTATGGCCAGAGGCAGTTTACGGTATTGTTGGTTTCAAGCCTTTCCAGCTCTTCCATGACAATACTTGTTGCCGCCAGTTTAAATGTTTTACAACCATAAACTATTTAAATATACATTGCAATATTTTATACAGGTAAAACATATGGACAAAATCAGACTGGCTATTGCTGGCATCGGAAACTGCTGCTCTTCGCTTATACAGGGGCTTTCGTATTACAAGGACGTGAATTCCAACCACGAACTCGTGCCCGGGCTAATGCACAACGTTCTCGGTGGATACAGGATTTCTGACGTGCAGCCCGTGGCTGCATTCGATATCGATGCAAGAAAGGTTGGAAAAGACCTTTCGGAAGCGATACTCGCTCCACCCAACTGCACTCTCCGGTTCTGCAAGGATTTACCTGAAACCGGCGTCACTGTGCAGATGGGACCCGTGCTTGATGGAGTTGCCCCGCACATGCAGGACTTCCCCGAACACCAGTCATTCAGGGTTTCGAAGGAGAAGCCGGTCGATGTTGTGCGCGTTCTGAAGGAATCCGGCGCAGATGTACTCGTGAACTACATGCCCGTGGGTTCTGAGGATGCCGCGCGCTATTATGCCAAATGTGCGCTTGACGCAGGCGTGGCTTTTGTGAACTGCATGCCTGTATTCATAGCCTCGGATGATGCGTGGGCCAAAAGATTCGAGGAGAAGAAGCTACCCATCGCTGGCGATGATATGAAATCCCAGCTCGGTGCAACAATAACCCACAGGGTGCTGGCCAAGTTGTTCACTGATAGAGGGGTCAAGATAGAGAGGACATACCAGCTGAACACCGGCGGCAATACTGATTTCCTTAACATGATTGAACGCAAGAGGCTGAAAAGCAAAAAAATCAGCAAGACAGAATCTGTACAGTCCAACCTGCCTGTCAGGCTGGAGCAGGATAATATACATATAGGCCCGTCTGATTACGTGCCCTGGCAAAAAGACAAGAAGCTTTGCTTCCTAAGGATTGAAGGCCACAAGTTCGGAGGGGCACCGGTCAACATAGAGGCAAGGCTTGAGGTCGAGGATTCGCCGAATTCGGCAGGTGTTGTAATAGATGCTGTTCGCTGCGCAAAGCTGGCCCTTGACAGGGGGGTATCCGGCAGGCTCACATCCATATCAGCCTATGTGATGAAGCACCCGGCGCAGCAGTTCCCTGACGATGTGGCAAGAACCATGGTCGAGGAGTTCATAAAGGGCGAGCGTGAGCGTTAGATTTAAATGCTTATTCTCTTCTAAAAACACACGGCAAAATGGAATAGATATATTGCAGCTATAAGAGAAGGTTTAACTATTCATAAGTATAACCCTGAAGTAAAAAATATCTTTTTCAATTTTCTGAAGAAGCAGGGAAGGTTCGATGATTTGCAGTTATATACCATAGATGATGTTCCTTCCAACACAAAACAAGGTTTCATAGGAAAAGATTAAGACAATGTCAGGGACTTTATTTATTGCAATATTAAAAGACATGTCGATGCAGAGATACGCACAAAGAACAGGATTTGGATAAAAGACAGCTATACACCAAAAGAAATAACAGGTATACTTAGTTCTATGAAAACCACAGAATTTTTGAGCACAGAAAAAATATTTACTATTTTGATGATATCAGTAGATGGAGATAATCTAAACTTTTTTCTTTGAATCAGTTTTTGATGTTGTGGTAAATGGTTATAGATCACCCCGCTGGCTGGTGCTTTCCATTTCCCTAGTGAATCCAGATAACTCACTTCACTCCCTGAATTCTAGCCCCATTTTGAAGGCTGCCATGTTCTTTTCGAGTCCGCGGGGGACGGTGCTCTTTATTGCTTTTATGAGGGATTGCTTCTTGATCGGTAGCATGCCGGCTGAAAGGGCAACACCGATAGCCATTACATTGCCATATATCGGGTTGCCGAACTTCTCCCTGCAGATGTTCGAGGCATCAACGAAAACCATCTTCTTTGCAAAGGGTTCCAGCATCCTCTTCACGCTTTCGTTTGAAGGGTATGTCTCGCCTGTGATATTGCAGGACGAAGGCCTTATGGGATAGGTATCAACAATGAAGCTTGTCCTGTTTTTGCCTGCGAAGTAGCACACCCTTGCTGCCTCAATGGGCTCGAGCCCGAGAATAAGGTCAGCTTGTGCCCTTGGAATAAGAGGGGAATGGGCCCTTCTGCCGAACCTGACATGGGTAGGTATAGAACCGCCCCTTTGCGCTAGCCCATGCAGCTGTGTGCCCCTGACTTCGTGCCCGTCAAGCAAGGCTGCCCTAGCGACGATGACCGATGTCACGAGAACACCCTCGCCTCCGACGCCTGTAAGCAGTACGTTGTATGTCATTTCTTTCCTCCTTTCTTTGCAGAAGCCTGCCCGACGGCAACGGGCTGCACAGCACCCTTGGGGAAAATCTGCGCACAGAGCCCGCAGCCCCAGCACATATCTTCCTTTATGGAAACCCTGCTGCCCTCTCTCTGGATTGCCGGGCAGGCGATTTCCTTTGCATGCTGCGCGCACCTAACCGACATTGCAGGGTTTATCCTGAACTTTGGCAGCTTCCTGCCCTGGGATTTCATCAGCTTCCTGTAAAGCAGCCTGCACATACCCCTTGATATTATGACACCAATCTCATCCTTGCCTGCAAACTCCTTGATTGTTGCCTGCAGCTCCTTCTGGTTGTATGTATTAACGGTCCTTACGTTCTTTATGCCGAATGACCTAACCACAGCTTCTATGTCAATTGGTTTGCACTTCTCTCCCATTGCCGTTATTCCAGTACCGGGGTGGGGCTGGTGCCCTGTCATGGCTGTTATCCGGTTGTCCATGACAACTATCAGGGGCTTCGGGTCGTTGTAGACCAGGTTGGCAAGTCCCGGCATGCCTGCATGGAAGAATGTCGAGTCCCCTATAAATATGACCGTTCTCTGGTTGCTGACCTTCTCAATACCGTGCGTAACCCCCATACTCGCACCCATTGAGAGGAAGAAATCCTGCATCTCAAAGGGCTTGAACATCCCAAGCACGTAGCAGCCTATATCGCCGGCAAAGACGGGCTTTGCTCCTAGGACCTTCTTGACAGCATAGAAGGTTGATCTGTGCGGACAACCCGGGCAGAGAACCGGCTTCCTTACCGGGATTTTGATAGCCTTCAACCATTTGTCCTGCGCGCTGAAATCGGGCTTCCTGAGCCCGAGTACGGGTGCAATGGCATTCATTATTATGTCGCAGTTGAATTCACCGACTCTTGGAAGTATGTCCTTGCCGTATATCCTGACGCCCGGATTGACATCCTTTGCAACCATCCTTACGAAGTCCTCTACTATGGGCTCCAGCTCCTCGACGACAATCACGGTCTTGAGCCCCTTCAGAAACCTTGAAACAAAGCTTCTGGAAATCGGATAGGTCATCGTGAGCTTGGCCAGCCTGATGTTTTTCAGTCCCAGTTCCCTGATATACTGGTAAGAAACCCCGCTCGTGATTATGCCTGTTTTCCCCGTGCCTTCAATGCAGTTGAGCCCGGCATACTGCTTCTCCATCTTCTGGATTTTCCCAAGGACAACACAATGCATCTTCTGCAGTATGGGCTTTATGCTGTGGTATCTTTCAAAATCCTTCACGAACCTGCCCTTTGTCTTTGGTTTTGGTATAGCACCAAGCTTCACAGAACCCGTGGAGTGGTTGACCATGGTTGTTGTCCTCAGTATCACCGGGAGCTCGAATCTCTCGGAAATCTCGAAGGCCTTCTTCGTGAGGTCCTTGCATTCCTGTGTATTCGAGGGTTCGAGTGTGGGTATCATGCCCATCCTCGAATAGAACCTGGAATCCTGCTCCGACTGGGCGCTGCTGTGTCCCTGCGGGTCATCAGCAACAACAAAGACCATGCCTGCCTTTACTCCGGTATATACAACCGGGAATACGGAATCGCTTGCGACATTGAAGCCGAAGTGCTTCACCGCAGTAAGGGAACGAACTCCTGAAAAGGCTGCACCGGCACAGGCCTCGAACGCGACCTTCTCGTTAGAGCTCCACTCATAGTAGAATTTTCTGGTGTTCTTTGCGATGTCCGCAAGCGTTATGCCGATTTCAGAACTTGGTGTGCCCGGGTAACATGCGGAGAAACCAAGACCAGCTTCGAGCGCGCCCCGCGCAATGGCCTCGTTACCGAGAATGACAACCTTTTTGCCGGCCTTTCCGAGAACCTCTGGATTTTCCATAAACATCGCCATTCAATACTGTTAATTATTTGGTTCTGCCTCAACATAAAGGTATCGGCTATGCACCGAAAAGCAGCTTGATGCCAAGCATGAATAGTATCCCGACAAGGAAGAACGCGAACGTTATGGCAGATTTGCTGACTTCCTTCTCTTTGTGCAGCTCGGGAATAAGATCCGATGCAGCTATGTAGAAGAACCCGCCCGCGGCAAAAGGCAGCAGCATGGGCGCGAAGTTACCGAAAAAGAACCCAATCACGCCTCCTATTATGCATGTTGTTTGTGATGCAAAGTTGGCCACAAGAGCCTTCTTTCTTGACATGCCGCCGTAGACAAGCACACCAAAGTCACCAAGTTCCTGGGGCACTTCATGGCCTATTATAAGAAGCGTGGTCACTATGCCAAAGGGTATGCTTACCAGGAAGCTCGCAGCTATCACCAGGCCGTCTATGAGGTTGTGCACGCCGTCACCAAAAAGTATCATGTAGGTGAACGGATGCACTTCGCATTTTTCCTCGTGGCAGTGATGCCAGAACAGGCACCTTTCGCAGAGGAAGAATATCACGAAACCCAGTATCACATAGCTAAATGCTGATATGGTTGAAAAGCTTTCAAGGGACTCTGCCAGCAGATGGAAGAAACCGCCGCTCAACAGGGCTCCGGCCGAAAAGCCTACAAGGATAAAGAGTATTTTCTTGAGTGTCTTTGGCTTCATGAAAAACGAGAACACACCGATAAAGGCAACGAGGCTGTTTATCACTGTTGCAAGCAGTATCCAGAATAGCACCATACATATTATTGGTGCGGCTGAATAAAAAGATTAGGCATCTATTCTGTTTATTATCTCACTGAAGTATTTTCTGTATGAAGGGTTTATATCAACAACCGGCTTCATTTTTATTGTTGATTCAACGAAGTCCTTTCTGTAGGGTATCCTTCCTATAACCGGTATTCCGTTATTTTTTGCGAATTCCTCTGTTTTTCTGCAGAAGCCTTTCTCAAGGTCGTATTTGTTTATCACAATGCCGTGCCTTATCCTGAAATGACGCGCAAGGTAAAGGACACGATTCAGGTCGTTAAGGGCCGAGGGTGTGGGCTCGGTAACCGCAACGATATAATCCGTGCCTGTGAGCGAGGCGATTACAGGGCAGCCTATACCGGCAGCAGAGTCTATGAGCATCACTTCTGCCTTAAGCCTTCCGTTTATCCTGTCAGACTCCTTCCTGACTTCAGAGACTATCTCCCCTGACGCAAGCTCCCCGAGTTTCAGCTCACCGGAAACGAGTTCAACACCGTAATTCTTTCCCGTATAAATCGTGCCTATCTGTTTTTTCGTTTCTGATATTGCGTTCTCCGGGCATGCCACGATGCATGCCTTGCATCCTATGCAGACATCCTTCACAAAAGCCGGATATTTACCTTTGACAAAAACAATCGCATTCTGTTTGCATACCGCAGCGCACTTCCCACACTTCGTGCATTTTTCAAAGTCCCATTTGGGAATCGGCTGGTATACATTCGAATGCAGTTTCCTTTTTATGGACAGAAGAAGGTGGTCGTTGGGGCACTCGGCATCGGCATCAACCAGCATGGTCTTGTTTTTTCTCGCATACTCAACTGCCAGTGACGTGGCTACCATTGACTTGCCTGTTCCGCCCTTTCCGCCAGTAACGGCTATTTTCATGTGTTTACCTTCCCATGTGTTCTCTGTGTCCACCCTTTCCCATGAACATGGGACCGCTCGCTTCGGTCATTTCTTCAAGCTTGTTGTCTGCGAATTTATCAACAGCTTCCTTGACTGTACCCGAGCCCCGGTAGACCTTTATGCCGAACTGGTGGAAAACGGCAAACGCCCTCGGGCCCATATTTCCTGTTATGACCGCCTTCACATCCTGGTTGGCAACGAGTTCTGCTGCCGTGAGACCGGCACCGCCCATCTGGGCGACCGCAGTGTTCTCCACGTCTTTGCTGCTCTTTATCTTCTTTTTTTCCAGCTCCACGATCACGAAGTTCGGGCACCTGCCGAACCTTACGTCAACGGGGCTGTCCATGCCCTTTCCGGCTGCACTAACTGCTATTTTCATTCTTTCTCCTCCTTATCTGAAGATTATTCTTTCCTCGTCATACGGGCACCGCACTTGGGGCATTTCATACTTGTGCACGGAATTCCTCTTTCATGCGAAGCTGTGGCACCGCATTTCGGGCAGACACATTCTCCGCCCGGGCCCATGGCAAAGCCGCCCATTCTGCCTCTCCATCTCATGCTTCCGAACCTCCTCTTGTAAATGCTTTCTTTGTATTTCAGGCTTTCGACCTGTATCACTATGTATTTAAGTTTGGGGAGCCTTTTTGTTATCCTCTTTTCAAGCTCCTTCGTTATCCTTTCCGCATCTTCGACCTTGAGCTTGGGCTCGAGCTTTATCCTGAGTTCGGCGAAAATGTCCTGTCCGAGCTTCTGAGTCTTCAGATCTGAAAGTTCTATTTTGTACTCCTTGAGCACGTTCTTTATCTTCTTTTCAGCCTCTTCTCCCGCCGAAATATTGAGCAGAATGTCAGTTGTCCTTTTTCCGAGCTTTATAGAACCCCACATTATGTAAAGGCCTATGAGTATTGCGGCAAGCGAATCGGCATATATCCAATAGACAGATGCTACCAGACCAACGAAGACACCAAGTGATGTCATCACATCCATCCTTGAGTGGCTTCCATCCGCAATCAGAGCCATGCTGTCGTATTTCTTACCTGTCCTGATTTTGAGCTCAGACATGACAAGATTGACCGCCGCTGATACCGCCATTATGGTAAGCGCCAGCCAGGATATTGCCAGGGTTTTTACACCCAGAAAATCAATCACAGCCTCGTATATTATGTAAACTGATGAAAGGAATAGTATCACTGTTATTATGAATCCTGCTATGGTTTCGCTCTGTTGGTGTCCATAAGGGTGCTCCTTGTCCCGCGGTTTTTTGGATGCCCTTACACCTATGTAGCTTATGCCTGATGTAACTATGTCCATGCCGGAGTGTATGCCTTCGGCTATCACACCGACAGACATGCTTATGAAGCCTATCACGAACTTCGCTAACGTAAGAAAAACGTTAACTAATATGCTCAGTAATGTCACTCCTTCCTTTTTCATTGGAATCCTCCTCTAAACCTTCTGCCCCTGCCGAAGTTGCGACCCGGGCCCCTGCTCATTATGTAGTGACCGCCCTCTATCCTTATCGCATTCCCGTTGACCAAGGCATCGGCTATCTTTTTCCTTGCCGACAGGAGTAGCCTCTGGAAAGTGGGTTGTGATATCTTCATCTTCTTCGCAGCGCTTATCTGTTCCATACCTTCATGGTCCTTGAGCCTTACGGCTTCAAGTTCGTCAACGGTTATCACAACTTCCTTCAGCTGCCTCATCGGCACTCCTGCCGGTTTGAAATAGATTACGTTTGGTTCGCTGAAAACCCTTCTGGGTATCCTTGGCCTTGGCATAATATATTTTTGTTCTCCTGTATATTAT
>JAFCEM010000050.1 GCA_017609145.1 Candidatus Aenigmatarchaeota archaeon
TCCGGGTGTTCAAGCGGCCACTGAACGACTTCCTTTATTGATTGCTTGACTTCCCCAAGGCCGCCTATATCGCTCCATTTGATTGTGGGCACCTCAACCATTACCTCTCTCATTGCTGAAGGCTCAACGAGCTTGAGCGCGTTTTTGAAATCATCTTTTGTGACCCTAAGTTTCTCTATGGTTGTTGCCGGCAGCTTCTCTTTCTTCCAGGTTATCTGCGGCAGGTTCCTTCTTAACGCAGACATCGCAGCTTCCTTGGTCAGCGCGGACAAATCAGCGCCAACGAAGCCGTAGGTTATCGATGCCAGCCAATCTAGATCAACCTTCTCCAGCGGCATATTTCTCGTGTGAATCTGGAGCACCTCTTTTCTTCCCTTCTGGTCCGGCACGCCAATCTCTATTTCCCTGTCGAACCTGCCGGGCCTTCTTAATGCAGGGTCTATTGCATTCTGCCTGTTCGTGGCTGCTATGACTATAATTTTTCCCCTTGCCTTGAGCCCGTCCATCAGGGTCAGAAGCTGTGACACGACACGCCTCTCGACCTCGCCCGTCACATCCTCTCTCTTGGGCGCGATTGAATCTATCTCGTCGATGAATATGATTGACGGTGCATTTTTCTCCGCCTCCTGGAAGATGTTCCTCAGATTTTCTTCCGATTGCCCGTAGAACTTGTTCATTATCTCAGGGCCTGCGATGGAGTAGAAACTGGCACCTGATTCATTAGCCACAGCTCTTGCAAGCAGGGTCTTTCCCGTGCCGGGAGGCCCGTATAGCAGAACGCCCTTCGGGGGCTCTATACCAAGCCGCGTGAAAAGCTCCGGGTGCCTGAGCGGAAGCTCAACCATTTCCCTTATCTTGTCGATTGCATTGTGCAGGCCGCCTATGTCCTCGTATGTTATTGCCGGCATCTCCTTCTCTTCAATATCGACAGCTTCCTGCTTGAGCTCCAGTTCCGTTGCATCTGTTATCTTGACTATGCCATCGGGATTAGTTGAAACGACCACAAGCTTTGTACCGCCAGGCATAGGTGAGAAGTTTATGTCATCAAGCTCAAGTCCGAAGCTCCTGAATAAGTCATCAAACGGCGTGCTCTGCCTTCTCTGCTTGACTACCGGGAATGGTGCAAGAATGTCCTTCTTTGAAACCGGCCTCATAAAAAGATTCTTCTTCAGAAGGCTGGAGTTCATCTGGAGTATTATTCCCCTCTGCGTGGGCGCGAGAACGACCTTCCTTGCCTCCTTGATTTTTGCCTTCCTTATCTTTACAGTCTCTCCGACGCCTGTTCCGGAATTTCTTCTGGTTATGCCATCCATCCTTATGATATTCAGCCCGACATCTGCAGGGTAGGCCCTTACGGCGATTACTCCTGTTTTTCTCTGACCTTCGACTTCGACAACATCGCCTTCCCTGACATCAAGTTTTTTCATGGTCTTGGCGTCAATCCTGACTATGCCCCTGCCGAACTCTTCCCTGTTGGTCAGTTCCCCGACCTTTAGCGTTATCTCTTCCTGCATGTTATCACTTGAATTATGTCTTAGTCCTTAAAATTATTGAGTGGTTGGTTTTTATTATCTCAATCTTTGGTTTTGACTTCACCCTTTCAATTATCCGCACATATCTCCTTATTGTTATATTATGTATTCCTGTCTTCTTAGCCATCTCGTTAATGGAGAACGGCCTGCCCTCTTCCAGACAGCTGAACATCTCTTCAATTATACTGAGCGGGTCTCTTTTCATATTCTTCTCCATGCACTCTTTAATAGTGCTAGTGCTCGTATGTCCATGAGCATTAAATGTGCCCTGGAGGGGGGAGGGCACTTAATCTATTTGTTATAAAAGTATATAAAGCTTTCGTTTATAGTGTGCAAGTTTATATATTATAATATAAAAGAATCAATTATATTTGCAAAAGTACCCAACGACCAGATCAACGATGCAAAGTTTAGTAACTCCTCACCACTTATCATGTAATTATAGTTCTTGGTTTTCTTTGCGGTAAATATTGTATAGCCCGATGCGAATATTTTTGGAAGCACAACTCCTGCCCATTCCCCGGAATAATGAATAGTTTCCTTAATTACCGGGTTTAATTCAGCATCAATTCCATATTGTTGAATGTTGTTTACTGTAAGAGCTGAATCCGCCATCGCTGCGCTCAGCATCGCCCCAGTCCTCAATAAAAAACTGCTATTCTCCTTAAGATATTTTTTGATGTTCATTATCATTCTTGAATTGAATATCAGTTTTTTATTTGTGTTTTTATCCGATTTTTAGCCAATTGACGAACAACTGGAGTATACAAATCTTTTTAAATGGACGCGATAATCTTTTATCCCAATATCTTCCCACCCATCCCACACAGATATGGAATTGGGGGCAGTAGGTGGGTGTATGGACAATATTTCGGTATGCAAAATCTGCAAGGAACCGATATGGAACTTTATCTGCATCAACTGTTTGGGCAATGATATAAGAAGGCTGTTGCCGGATGAGCTTTCAGAGAAATTCTCGAAATTTCATGAAAATTTCCTGAGGTACTTCCATTCAGACTATGACGAACTTATCAGTTGCCTGAAGTGTAAGCTTTCGGATGCCCCGCCGATATGCATAGACTGTTACCTGAATGAGATTTTTACCCATTTCAGGCACGCAAATGACTCTGTCATAAAGAGTATCAGGAAAAAATTCCAGTTTGATTTCGAAAAGCACGAAAGAATCATGCGCGAGCATGAAACTCTGTCAATAACCGAAGACAGACCCCCGGCTCGGAGATCCGGGATATGCGATGATTGTGGGGAATATTCAGAAGGGTTAAAAAAATCCAATGGCCTGTGGCTATGTGAAGACTGCACAGAGAAATATGAATAAGGGTCAAAAAAGTTAATATTTGGCCTCTATGTAGACGGACCAGCGCTCAAGGTTCTTTGCCTGAACCTTCAGGTAGAACGAGCCGCTTTCCTCCATGATTATTTCCCGTGGCTCCTCACGGTCTATGAAGTCTTCACACTTGCAATAATCGTATGCTACAAAACTGTTTTGGCCTTCCCTGTAGATGCTTACAAGGGCATGTCCAAGACCTTCATTGTCATCGCCTTCCATGTCAGAGCATGACCATACTACTCTCCATGTGTCGTAGGGCACATTGAACGGCTTTGTTATCTCGTCTTCGTTATCAGCAAAATTTTCAATACCTTCAATGCTATGCCACTCCGTCTGGCTCTCACAATCCTGTGCAATTGGTGGTTTGGATATGGCTGTGCCGCATTCATTCACATCGTGGCACTTTCTCGTCTGCTGCCCGTCAATGCAATCTGACCAGCCGGAGCATTCCCAGTTCTCTATACAAATCGTGTCCTGAATGCCTTCCTGTCCATTGGAAGGCTCTATAACATGCCCTGTCATTGTGATTGTTCCCATTACAGCTGCAAAAATGAACAGGCCTACGACACCAGTAACAAGCAGGCTATTTTCCATGCTTATTTTTTTGTCAAATTAGTTTAAAAACTTATCCAACTTCGTTGATGTACTTAAAAGAACTTGAGACCTTCCGCAGGGTCGTTCGCCGGGGACGGGCGCACGGGCGCGGGCTGTGTGGAATAGCCCGGATGTGACTGCTCGGTAGGCCTCCTTCTTGCGCTAAGCTCGTCGCAGATTATCCTCGTGAACCTTTCGGAGCATGACATGCACTGGTAGGTCGCCTTTACCAGGACCTTGACAGGATCCGTGTTCTCAAGGACCTGCACCAGCTCCTCATCAGCCAGGTAGGTACCTCCGTTGCATTTCGGGCATATCGGCATGCAAATCACTCTATAATTAATTGGATTCAAATTATAAATTGTTTCATTTAGCTAGTTCTATGCCGTGTGGGTTGGCAGTGGCTTTAGCACTCTCGGAGAGTCTTATCAGAACCGCATTCTTTCTGTATGTTCTAAGGTCAAGGGCCCCCGTATGATAAATAGATTGTTTGATTGCATTGATATAACTCTCAACACCTGGCTTGAAGCATCCTTTACATTCTACCACCCCGCTGACGCCCTGGTATATGGTAATCTTATCATTCTTTGAGCCCGGGGGTGTGTATCTTTTCATGTTGCCTGAGGTTTCTCTTGACTGCCTGGAACCT
This sequence comes from Candidatus Aenigmatarchaeota archaeon, assembly GCA_017609145.1. Lineage (GTDB taxonomy): Archaea > Aenigmatarchaeota > Aenigmatarchaeia > QMZP01 > QMZP01 > JAFCEM01. Next base: position 4,124 of record JAFCEM010000050.1, read on the forward strand.
TCGCCGTATATTTCGATTGCGACAGTATCTGCATCATTGACCTCATTTCTGGGACGTATTTCTCCTTTTTTGTTCATCCTGTTCCCTTCAGACTCCAGGAAACATCCAACCCTGTTCCCCATCATGATGGCATCAACGATTGCCAGAGCAACTGCCATATGTGCCGTGTTCCCAATCCCACCATCTGCTATTATAGGGATATATTTTCCTGTTTCAGCGTAATAATCGTCTCTTCTTCTGGCCACTTCAACCGCAGACCAGAACGGCGGGGCTCCGACCCCGAGAACGTTGTTTGTTGTGCATATAGAGCCCGGGCCCATACCTATTTTTATGATATCAGCTCCCGCATCAGCAAGATAAACAAATCCTTTGGGAGTCACAACGTTCCCGCCGCATATAGGCGGGAACCCCCTGCCCATTTTTTTGTATTTTTCTATAACATGAGCTGTTTTTGCTAATTTCTTGTAAGATTCAGTAAGATTTTTTGAGAATGGTTTATGGGCATCAGAAGTATCGATGAA
>JAFCEM010000051.1 GCA_017609145.1 Candidatus Aenigmatarchaeota archaeon
CCGGCTCTCGTGGCATGCGGCATAAGGGTTTATCAGAAGACACCTTACGGAAAAAGGACGCTCAAAACCATAATGGCCGAGAATCTGGCAAAGTATGTAGGCAGGAAGATTCTTTCCCCGAAGAAGAAGAAAACCTCCGAGGACATCAAGCTGATAGACGAGCAGGCAGAAAAGCTGGATGATGTAAGATTGATTGTGCACACAAAACCAAGGGAATCCGGCATAAGAAAGAAGAAACCGGAACTGTTTGAGGTTGCAATTGGCGGGAATATCAGAGAAAAATGGGATTTCGCCAAGCAGAAACTGGGAAGTGAAATAAAGGTTGAGAACGTGCTTAAGAACGGCGAATTCGTTGACGTCAGGGCTGTGACAAAGGGCAAGGGATATCAGGGCCCTGTCAAGCGGTTCGGCATTAAAATCAGGGGAAGGAAGCACAAAAAGAAAAGAAGGCATACCGGTGTTATCGGTCCGAGGGGAGTGGCAAGAGTTCTGCCTGGCAAGCTTGCGATGGCCGGTCAGCTGGGTTTCCAGACAAGGACAGAGTACAACAAGAAAATACTGAAAATAGGCAGGCAGCCAGAAGCTGAGGTAAACCCCAAAGGCGGGTTTGTTAATTATGGTTTGGTAAAAGGGGATTACGTTCTGTTGCAGGGCTCTGTGCCCGGGCCAGCGAAGAGGCTCATCCTCTTCAGGAAGGGTATCAGGGCTCCTACAAACGGTGCAGAATCCGTTGAGATAAAGGAAGTCTCACTGGATAGCCAGCAGTAAAAAGCCATTAACGAAAGCTGTTTCTGGAAAAATTCATGTGGGCTCTTCAAAGGCAAGGCCTGCAATGAATACTGCTGTTGGTATCATGGCAATAATCGCTATTACAAGCAGTACTGTAAGGAACGGGTCAGCCCCGACCTGAAACGCGTAAAAAAGGGCAGAAACGAGAACAATAAAGATTATTATTATGAGTATTATTGTGAGTATCTTGGTTTTTGGGCTGGGGTAAGCTTCAAACAAACTCTTCTTTCTTTCCTCGCGTGTCCATTTCTTCTCTACCATGATTACACCTTCTCGTTTACGATGCCCGCATCTCGTATAGTCAATGCCAGTTTAATAGAATATTGTACTACTGGATTAATTAATTTAACCAAGTAAATGGAATAATTAAATGAGGCATATGCGGGGACAGATGATGATGCCAGAGGCTACCTTGTTAATCTTGGCACTCGTGTTTGGTGTGTTTCTGATTGCATTGATGGTTATTATAACAGGCAGCCTAGGCCCGTTAATGGAAGAGATTTGCAGGCAGCATCCCAACTGGCCGTGGTGTAACACGACAACAAGTACAATAAATTACCAGATTTCAAGGAATTCAGCAACAGCGCTTGCATGCGCTATCAACAGCGTTGCACAAGGGAAGAGGTGGTATGGAAGCTTTATCGTTGGTGAAGGTAGCAATGCTGAAACCATGAGTTGCAGTGATGTTTATACAAACAGCATTGATATTTCGGGGGATGGTGAAGACGATGACAGTACTAAAGAGGTTTCTGTTTATTGCACCGACCCGTCAAACCTGGGTTCAACCGAGAATGAATTCACGGCCAACCTGGCCGCCGAGCTTCTGAAATGCTTCGAATCATTAGATGCGGGTAAGACCACTGTCTGCGGTCTGTTCAGCACAAGCACCTTGCCCGATGGCGCAGAGATAACTGAAAAAGATATTAGAGACTGGCTGAAAAATAACGGCGGCGAAGCCGGAAAAAACCTCATAGGTTCTGGAAAAGATCCTGATGGTAATGACTACCAAGACAATCTGGAGTGGTCAGTTGGCTCGATTACGAATAAACATCCAACAGTTCATGTTATAGAAATATGGTCATCAAAAACGAATAATGCAGTAAAAGTCGTCGCCGGGGGGCAAGAAGCAGAAGAGTTCGTATGCACTGTCAATAATTTCCAGCTACCACAGAAAGTCACGGGATGGGAGGACTACATAAGAAATTACGGAGATCCGGAGTTCCTCGTTTACTGGAACATGTTCCCTATAGAAGAAAACACATGGACATATACGTCTGACTGGAAGACATATGCACTTTACTTTGCTGTTACAATAATGCCTTTGGGAAAAGTTGTAAGCATAGGCAAACAAATAGCCAGTACTGTAACAAAACAAGGCGTCAGAGCAGTGCTGAAAGATACTCTCAGAAACGCCATATATAAAAGACTCGTAGCGAGTAGCATCAAAAGTGTTGTCATCAGAGGGGGTGTTATTACAGGCGTGCACACAATAGCAAAAGCGCTTGAGGAGAGCAGTATGGCAAAATTTGAAATAGAACCCAATACAATAGTCATGAAATCCCCATATGAAGACAAGGAAAAATTCACGCTCGTTAGCGAAGCAGAAGACATGCCTGTTGTACAGTTCTGGAGAAAAGAGATTTTCACGGAAGGTGCCCACGCACATCTGGTTTCCCCGTGCAGTCTTGGTGTTTTTGAAATCAAGAAAGAATATGTTGAATGCGAATATTATATAAGGAAAAATGACGATGGTACAATTATATGCCAAGATGCTTCGATTTCTGATGATGAAGAATTGTTGCAGTGTGGGGTTTGGGATGAGGAAATAGACAAAAAATTCCCCGTTCCCTTTTATGAAAAAATAGATAATTCCGCAAAAGGCGACAAAAAACTTTTTGAATATAATGATGATGAAACGCTGAAAAGGATATACATTCCTTGGAAATCAGACAGTGGCATGGAAACGACATCTCTGGATTCGGATAAAGAAACTGCAATGGCCCAGATTACAAATGCGCTGATTAACTGCCGTACCAACAATCTGATTAATAATCAGAAAACAGCAGAATGCAAATGGCTAAGCACGGAGAATCTCGGGGCTGTGACCATAACAGAGCAGGACATCGAAGAATACTTTGACTCGATAAGTAACGACTATGATAGTACTTTCGAGTGGGATTTGGGCACGATATCCCAAAATTCACCGAGAATTATACGGGTCTTTTCAGAAACATGTGAATCGGGGATTATAAATCCTTTTGGAATAACTGGCCGTGTGCATGTCGCCTCGACAGCAGAGTTGGTTTATTTGGATGATATTACTTGTGAAAAAAAAGAAGGTGACTATGATATATATAAGGCTTCGGTTTATTCTTCAGATGAGAAGAAGGGTTCAATAACGTTCCAATGCTTCATGTTTTCAGGTAATGAATATGACAATATTCAGCTGAAATCTGAAAATGACAATGAAAACCGTTATGTTTGTGAGATACTCCAGACAGAATTCGGAGCAATTCAAGACATGCTTTTGGGTGATAATGATGCCAGACCCAGATATGTCTTTGTTGGAGACAAAGATAAAAAGAATTTTTATATAATGGTTGCGCATACATACTATGAATTACCGAGTGTAGACTCGAGTTTCACATATATTGATGATGATCTAAACGGGGAATGGGATACTTTTAATGCAAAAAGATACATAGGCGAACAGGAAGATCAAGTAACAGTGAGTAACCTGGAAAACGGGGATGTCAATTTTCTGGCGATGGAGAACTGCAGAACAGAGGCCATTGCTCTTGAAAATTTTGAGGACAAGGAAGACTATTGTTTTCATCAGAAAAGCACTACAGAGGTGATAACTAAATACCTTGGTTATGCCGTTGGTATTGGCGCACTCATCTATGCAAATATCATAATGCCTGGTTCGGGTTCTTTGTTAGCAGCATTAAAACTTAACATTGTTAACGGTATAATAACATTCCTTCCTGGAGAAATATCAGATTGGGCCAGTGAATGGCCCGGATAACAATTCATTTCTTCTTTCTTGTGGGTTTTGTGGTTTTGCCCTTTGAATTGCCTTTGTCTTTTCCCTTGGCGTTTGATGCAATCTTGTTCTCGAACCCGTGCTGCAGGCAGAAGCGCCACGGGCGCTTGCCCTTGCTCTTCACCTGGAGAAGATGGAGCCCGCACACCGGGCACTTCCTTGACGTGACTGTTATGAAGCCATGCTGCGGAAGCGGGAACGAGTTAGTGCACTTCGGATAATTGGTACACCCGACGAATCTCTTGCCAGTGCGCCTGGAATGCATAATCATCAGCTCGCCTTTTTTCCTGCCCGCAGCCGCGCATTTTGGGCACGGGCCCACGTCATGGATTTCCCGCTCGTATTCTTTGACTGAATCATAGATGCATTTTCCTATCTCCTTTTCATGCTTCCTGAAATCTTCAAGAATCCTTCTCAGTTCCTTTTCTGTGCTCTGCAGGACCCGTTCTCTCTTTTCTTTTCCTGCCTCTATGTTTTCCATATCTTTTTCGAGCTTTGTGGTCAGCTCCACTGAAACAATCTCAGGGCAGTGGCTCTTGAGCGAGCCTGTAACAGCCTTGCCTATATCAGTGACCTCGATCGAGCGCTCCTTAATGTAGCCCCTGTCATACAGTGTCTGCAGTATCTGGGCACGCGTGGCCTTTGTGCCCAAT
>JAFCEM010000052.1 GCA_017609145.1 Candidatus Aenigmatarchaeota archaeon
TTAGCAAGCGCTGCGGCAAAATCCTTAAGCTCCACGCCGGCCGCCTTTCTTTTTTTGGCCACAGTTTCGGCGAGCTTCTCGTTCGAGTCTGCCTTCACGGGCTCCGGGGAATAGAGCCCGTACCACTCTTTCATCCTCTCCGAAAGCACATTCAGAACCCTGTCAAGCTCATCAGCCACACCAACGGTACGCATTAGAACACTGTCTTTCCTGATAACACCGAGCTTCTTTCTGGTCAGCAACACATTCACCCTACTTAGAAGCTGGTTGAATTCTGCACTGGAGCTTACCCACTTCTTTTCCAAGGCAAATTTCCTGAAATCAAAATCAGAATTCTTTCCGGTGGATATGCTGCCATATCCGGACTTTCCGGTTTTTTCTATTACCTCAAGTTCCTCGTTTACCGAACCACCGCTTTCCTTTACCTGCAGCCTCTTTGCTATTTCTTCCGGTTTTGGTGGGAAGAATCTGTGAGCTATCATTCTGTCCTTTTCATCAAAGGCAAAAGCCCCTACGAAATTGACCACTATAATTGCTTTCATAATCCACCGGGTTGTTCATGCGGAGGGCCGGATTCTCTTCTAATTCCCCCTTAATTCAGATTAACGGTTTGAACCGTTAGTTTTGCATATTTTTTGGGGTGAACCTTAGGCCTTTTTGTGGAACTCGAACACGCCCTCGTACAAACGAGGATTCCCTGCTTGCGCAGGGGATGTTTTCGAGTCCTGTAAAAAGGCATCAGGCTTCGAACCGACGAAGGCACTAAGCCACAGGATTTCTCACCTGTAAAAATTTAAGGTCTTGAGTCCCGCGCGTTTAACCACTTCGCTACCTCCGCATATCATCTAACTGTATAATATCTTTTTTAAAACATTAAATAAAAAAGAGCTTATCACATTGACTTTAGGTCTTGCTTTATCTTTTCCATCTGCTTATAGACACCCTTTATGTATTCTTCCACTTCCTTTGGTGTTTCAGCGCCTTCCTTCTCGATACCCTGGACGCGAAGAAGTTTTGTATCAAGCATGGATAATGTACTGTTCAAATTGTCAAGTGCTTTGTTGATAAGGGAAATGCCATTCTGCAATTCTTTCTCTATATCAGACAGAGCGTCCAGCCCATCCCTTAAACCAAGCGAATATGACTTAAGCCTTTGTATATTACTGACGATGTGCTGATACTTGTCAAGCTTAACGAAAAGCGGCGGGCCGGCAGGTATCCTTGCCTCTTCAGGAACAGGCGCAGGTGGCGCTTCTTCTTTTTTAGGTGCCGGTGGCGGCGAGGGGACTTTCCGTGCGGGCTCTGGTGCCTGTGCGGACTTATTATATGTATCCGGCTCCTCAGCCATGACCATATTCATCTGTTCCGCAGGAAAAGGTGGTGCAAGAGGTATTGGTTTCCTTTCCCTTCTTTCTTCTGCCATAGAATCCACTCGTATAATTATTTATTGTAGATTTAAAATATAAATAGATGAAAGAAGGAAAGCTTATTTTGAAATATTGCCTGCAAAATGCTGTTTTTTATAATGGAAAGGCAAACGAAAAGGCTGTTTTGGGCAAGGTGCTTGCGAACGAACCGCGCCTCAGAAAGGATATAAAGTCACTCAAAAGGGAAATAGAATCCACGGTCAAGGAAGTCAATTCCCTCGCGCCAGAAGCACAGAAAGAGATGCTCAGAAAAATGGCGCCTGGAATGCTTGAAAAGGAACAAAAAGAACAAAATGAACTTCCGGACATACCCGGGACAAAAGGCAAGGTAATCACAAGGTTTGCACCGTCGCCAACAGGCCCGCTTTCGCTTCCGCATCTTCTCCGGGCAGCGATGCTCAGCTACCTGTATGCCAAAAAATACAAAGGAAAGTTCATATTGAGGTTTGATGATACAGATCCCAAGAACATAGAGCCGAGATTCTACAAATGGATTGAAGAGGACCTCAGAAATTCAGGGATTAAACCGGACAAGATTATCAGGGAATCAGATGAGATGGAATCTTACTACAAACTCGCGGGGGAACTCATAGAAAAGGGAGTCTTTTACGTGTGCACATGCACAGCGGAAAACTTCAGGGAAATAAAGAACAGGAAGCAGACGTGTCCGTGCAGAAACAGAAAAGGAACCGAAGAATGGAAGAAAATGCTGCGAGGCGCCTATTCCGAGGGCGAGGCTTCGGTTCGGGTCAAGACATCAATGAAGGACCCGAATCCCGCTCTCAGGGACCCTGTCATGTTGAGGATATCCAGGGCAATCCATCCCCTCAAAAAAAGGAAATACAATGTCTGGCCACTTTACAACTTTGCATGTGTTGTGAGTGACCACAAATATGGAATCACGCACGTTTTCAGGGGAAAGGAGCATGAGCACAACACCAGCGTACAGGGAAAAATATATGAGGCGCTGGGATGGGAAAAGCCCGTTGTTATAAACTTCGGAATGGTCTACCTGCCTATGGGGAAGATTCATACAAGGGACATTAAAGAGCAGATAAAAAGGGGCAGGATTTCAGGATGGGACGACCCCAGGCTTCCTACTATCAGGGCCCTGCTCAGAAGGGGATTCCAGCCCCATACCTTCAGGCAGTGCGCAATGGGCTGCGGGCTTTCCAAAACCGACATAAACTTCTCGTGGGATACACTTGAAGGCGTGAACAGGAAGATTATAGATCCCCTGGCTAACAGATATATGGTAGTCAAGAATCCGGTGAGGATTTCCCTTAAAAACATACCAGAAATAAAATATGTCGAGCAGCCCCTTCACCCCGACTTTTCCAGTCGCGGAAAAAGAAAGCTGCCCGTCAGCAAAAAATGCATTTATATAGCACGGGATGACTACATGGCTCTGAGGGGGAAGTTCTTCAGGCTGAAGGGGCTCGGGAATTTCAAGCTAATCAAAAAAACTGCAGAGTACAATGGTAATGAAATAGAGAGGGAGATGCAGAAGATACAATGGGTTTCATTACCCAACCTAAAACTCGAAATCGTTTCTCCCGATGCCCCCAAGGGCGAAAGGGCTCTTGGCGAGCAGGCCATGAAGAAGCTGAAACCGGGCGATTTGATACAGATGGAGCGTATCGGTTTCGGCAGGGTGGACAGTATTTCAGGAAATAAACTCACCATTTTTTTTGCGCACAAATGACTATTCTATCATCAGCATGACGCCAAACACAGCAAACCCCATCATAACTACAATTAGTATGATATATATTTGGGGGTTTATGTCTTTAATGTTCTCAAGAAAATCCTGTTGCGGAGACCCTTTGGTGGCGTTTCCCGGCGCACCTACACATATATCATTAAGAAGGTCATAACTCGTTGAATTTTCCGGACAGCATGTATAAGATGTCATCCCTTCAACGTCGTATTCCATGAGCTTATAACCCGGCTGACAGGAATAGATAGTCATGCACATCGTAAGAAAGATAACAAGCCCTACGATAATCATGCCCCCGATGAATGATTTTTCTGTCATGTTATGCTCCCAATACATCACTGACTAACTTATCTATCAGCTCGCCAAAAAGAGCTGTAGAAAGCAATGCAACTATTATGTAAATGGCTACGGATATTAGTATAGTCTTTCCTATCTCATACTGTTGTTGGTATTTGTTTTCACCAAAATTTATTTTTGTTATGAACATCACGAGTATTATTACGACCTGAATCATGTAAACGCCTATTATAAGCTGAAATAATTCACTGGTCATTGAGGTTTTAATGTTTGCGAACCCGCCCATCATGTTTGATATACCTACTGCTTCCCCTATACCGGCATTTTGCATGTACTGTCCAAGAGTGTAAAGAACCTTCATTATGACCTGTGACATGGAAACTACGAGCCCTGTTATTATTGGCGTCAGGAAGTATGCCTGAAACTTCATGGAAGAAACGGTGTCAGACAGCATGTCGTTAATATATTCCTGTGTTTCCCTTATGTTCTTCATGTATCTGCCGATTTTTAGCATGCTTTCCGATGCATAGGTGAGCCCTCTCTTTGCCGTGTCGGTCACGGCGCGCATTATGTTTTTCAGAAGCCTTGAAGGATAATATTTGAGAGCCCCGTATTGTTTGTTGAAGAGTGCCCCTTCAAAGGTAAGACCCAGTGTTTTGATGTTGTGAAGGCATCTTCTGAACAGCCCGGCTATCTTCAGGTCTTTCATGTCCCTGATGCTTTTTTCAATAGCAACCTCTGTGGGAGTCCCGCCCGAAATTCTGTTGCCAAGCTGGAAAAGTGCAAGCTCTGACTCACCCTCTATACTCCGTATGTCATTCTGAATATTCACCCTCTGGTAGTTTGAGAAGAAATAATAAATGGATATTGAAACGGCCATTGCCACGATTATAAGGCATGACATTGATAACGAGAATATGGTATGGCTCCCCTCATTTGAGGTAAAGGCTACGGGGTCCCCCATG
>JAFCEM010000053.1:0-1028 GCA_017609145.1 Candidatus Aenigmatarchaeota archaeon
ACACGCCCAAATCCCCAAAAGACTGCCTGCTTGCTGTTGAGACTTTCCTGCCCGCTTCATCAATGAGATATCCCTCGCAATAAACGTCCTCAGCCACAGTGAATATTGCCAGGTTCTCGGCTATAAAAAACGGCTCGTCTGTCCTGCATTCAAGCTGCTTTATGTTGATGTCGCTTCCGAGCAGGTTCCACTTGCCTTCCACGTATGCCTTGCAGTAAAGGTTTTTTGTCGGCACGCCATCATTGTCATCGCCTGTATAATCTCCTGTAGTGCCGAAGCCCATGCCCAGCACTGCAAAAACGAGCGTAATGCCGCCTATCAATAAGAGTACGATGGCAGATATGATAAGTGTTTTTTTCATTTTAGAATCCTCCATCGGGTCTTTATTCCGTAGAATATGAACAGGATTGCGAAAACTATCGCCAGAACCCACCAGTATTCGACCAGCACGGATAACAGTCCGCCTAAAACAAGCAGTATTATCCCCACGACCGCAAAGACGAAGCTGAGCGGGATATCAATGACATCTCCAACCAGAGGCAAAACCATTCCCACGCCGAAAAACGGCAGCGCAAACAGTATCGCCATCAACAGAAGCAAAAGCCCGATAATGATAAGCATATTAATTCCCATGTTGGTTCTCACCTTTTTTTCTTGCGATTAACCTTGACAAGCCACGATATGCCAAGAGCAGTCCCGCCGATGCTCAGCCCGGCGATCATCAGGTAACTGACCATGAAATTGTGCAGAGCGTGCGGTATCCAGCTGACGAAAAAGCCCGTGAACTGGTTGGTAAGCTGTCCTGTGAACTCGAACACGAATGCCTTGAAATATGCCGCTGAATTGGCCTCATATGCCGCTGAATGCGCATCCGCAAATCCGGGGATAACGGCAGCGTAGCCCAGAGATGCAACGAAAGTCGCAAACACAATGAATATGATGTGAAGCACCGCCGGAACCTTTAGTTCCTGCTGGCTCAAAAACCTGAACAGCATCCAGGCAATGACCATAAACAGCACGAGGACATC
>JAFCEM010000053.1:1086-5478 GCA_017609145.1 Candidatus Aenigmatarchaeota archaeon
TTGTTCAACTTGGCTGACCTGTTCTGCCAAAGTTGACGGTTCCATTGTGAACCCGCCAGCGTCGTAAGGGTTCGGCACGGGATAGCCCACGCTTCCTGTGACGCCAGTAAACATCAGGGCCAGCACAAGGAACATGATGTGGGGCAGGAACCTGAATATCAGGTCAACCCATATTATTGGCCTGCCTGTGAACAATGTTGAAACGGATGATAAAAACCTGTACTTGTCCCGCTCCGCCACAAACCCGAAATCGAGTATGTTCTGGTCAGGTATCCGCAAAGCTGCGACAATAGTCATGAACAGGAAATATATGCACAGCAATGCAGCACCGCCGCCGTATAATATGATGTACCACTGGCTTATGCCCTCGTCCCGGTGGCCTACCAGGAACAGGATCGTGATAGCGAAATAAAATGCCAGTCCGGTCATACCGAAGAGATAAAGCGTCTCCAGGATGCTCCATATCCTTGAACCTTTGCTTTCTGGCATTTTGGAAGTGTGACTAAGTGAATGATGAGCTTGATGGTGAAGTTTAAATTAAGGAAGAAAAAAGAAAAAAACAGGTTGAAATTAGCCCTTGATATAGACATCTCCAAGATCAGATGCTTCGCTTGACATCAGGCTAAGCTTACCGATGATTTCGGTGTTGCCGAGCAATTCGTCACCTGCAACATTGCTGACTGATGTGTTGGAGTTGTAGACAACATTGGCCTTGACATAGACCTTTATAGGCAGGCTCTCGCCGTCCATGTAAAAGTCGCTGTCTTCGTAGTCCTCTGCCTTGATGACATACTCATACTTGCCTGTTGAAGCATCGATTTTCTCGATACCGTTTGCAGGGTCGAAGAGTGTCTCTTCTTTGGCATCGCCGACCTTGAGCCTGATGACCTTTACGCCCTCATTGTAGGTGTTGTCGTTGTCATCGTCATAAACCAGGTCTGTCTTATTGTTTGCCGTGAATGTGACTTTCCACATTGCGAAGCCCTTGTCATTCTCAGCTGCCAGATAGACATACTTGGTGAACTCAGAGTCTGTGCCGTTCGCGCTGATTCCGAGAGAAATGTTTTCCATGGTCAGGGATGATTCCTGGATGAATGACAGTTTCTCAGACCTTGGCTCAGCATTGTAATCAGACAGGGAATCGTCGTTCGTTGAACATGGGATAAGACCGTCATCTCCGTTGTTCACGATCATGAACTTTGTCGCATATCCGCTCAATGTTGCCATTACATATAACGGCGCGTCAGCTGGATCTTCAGAAAGTGTTACCGTACCGCCTGAAGAACTGTACGTCTCATAAGGGTTGTCCTTGTCATACGTGAAGCTCTCTCTTGGGTTCCCCCACCCGTCAGGCTCCTCATCCCAGACCTTGAATGTCGGGTCAACAGAGCTTCCGGAAAACATCGCCTTGCTCACGAACTGCCCGTCAACAAGCTGTCCTGCCCACAGGCACGATTCAGCATCGATGTTCTCTTCTCCGGCCATCGCTAAGGCATCATCGCCCGTGGCGTTGCCTTTTATCTTATTCCAAAGCGCAACCCCGCCGAAGGTAGCTGCCCCGCCTACAATTACCAGTGAGGCTATGAAGACAACTATTCCAACGAATCCCAGGTTGGCTTTCTTATTTTTCTCTATAGATTGCATTTTCCAAAATTCCTCCTTTGTTTTTTTGAAAGCATCATTTGCCGGAAAATCGGTTTTCCGACGATTAGCCAAAGGTTAATGCAATCAGCTTTATAAATTTGAGTATGAGAAAGGTATGAGTTAAGTATGAGATAGTCCCAAATCGGGAACTTGAACTGAGACTATCTCATACTAATCTCATACTTATCTTTATAAATACAGGCATCTTTTGAGAGGTTATAATGTCGTGGGTCAACAGGATTGCCATAATTGTAATGCTTGCTATCTTCGCCGTAGGGTTGGTAGAGGTAGTCGGGACTATCGGGTTTGACTCCCTGAAGAATAATACTGTGGAGAATCCTGAAAAGACGGTCCTGGCAGTCATAGGTTTTAACCAAGGCCTTAACGCCATCACTCCCGCTATACGTTATGACATCCCTGAAAAGGTTCCGGTCTTGGGAGGAAAATCGACTTTCATGATAAACGACATCCCGCTTCCTGACGGCACTGACATGATAATCCTTATCCCGGCCTTGTTCGGCTGGTTCTTTTTCCTGCGCTGGCTCAGGCAAACCAACATAAGCTTTGTTGCATGGCTTCTCCTGGCGGTGTTCGGCACGCTATTCTTTATCATATTCATGTGGGTGATGATCAAGCTGTTCTGGTATCTTGTATATATTTTGAGCGCAAAAGCTCTCGGCATGACAGGAGAGCAGGCGATATCAGCACGAGAAGCTGTCCAAGTTAAGGTCAAGGATACAATCTTCGTGATGATTCTCTTATCAATATTTTCCGTAGCTGCAATGACAAAGATAATGTTCGAGGCAATGAGGAACAAAGATGGTTAACGGCACAAATTCAACAGGCTGGCTACAGCAAGGTAGCGAAGTTGCCTGGAAAAAGGCGGGGGAAACCTTGTTATGGATAATAAGCCACCCGATATCTATTCCAATCATATTTTTTATCGTCCTCATTGCTGCTCTGCTTTACACGGTCTTCCAGAACAAGATGGACGGTAAGATGGCAACGCTGGTTGTAAGCGCAGTCGTCTTCGGAGGCATCTTCATGGCAATTGTCCTGTTCCTGCTCGGGCTGAAGATGGGGCATTATCCCAGTGTTGAGGAATGGGCGGCAGGCATTGTTAAAGGAATATTTCATGGCAACGAGACAGCCCAAATCAATGTTACAAACTTATCAGGGTGATGAAATGTGGGGAGAAAAGTCATAAAAGCTGTAAAATATCCTCTTGGAGTTATAACACTGGTCATTGCATTCCTGGCATTGCTGAGTTCACTGGCAGGGATGGCCACAAAAATACTGAACGTCAAGCACTGGAGCGAAATCGAGTGGAACCTCGGCTCTGTGCACCCGGTAGTCCCGGCGTTGCTGATAATCGGCGCATTGTCATACACAGCCCTGACTATCATCGATCGGTTCTTGTTCAAAAGCAACAGGTGGACATTCTATTTTCATATGTTCATAGGGATTTCAGCTTTGATTTATGCGCTGATAATGGCTTTCGGAGTGGTGAAAACCTATGTCCTGTAAACTTAATACGGTTGCGGAAATCCTGACCTATGTGAAATGTCCGCACAAATATTATATGCTCTACAAGGCAGGCCATGATTCATGTGCGAAACCTGCCTTATCCTGTGTCACCGGCCATATAATCGACCGGACGATAAAAGGGGTTCTCAGGAAGACCGTATATTTTGAAAATTGTCATGCAGAACCCGTGAAGCAGTGTCTGCATAACTATATACAGGAACAGTTTGATTTCTGCTGGAGCAAAGGCAGGCCGAGAATCAGGGCCGTGCCGTACTCGGACGAAAACCTTGCCCTGAGATTCTGCCAGACCAGGATAGCTAACTGGGAAAACTGGCTTTGGTTTAATATGAAGAAACAGTTTATTGAAACGAATGACTGGAACCAGGCTTACCATCTTTCCAAGCCGATGCCGGAGAACTTGCTGTATGACGGAAGCCTCGGATTGAGAGGCAGGCCGGACGGTTTCATGAAAGACTGCAACGGTGTCATATATCCGATTGATTACAAAGCAGGTGCAACAGAAATAACCCCTGAAATCAGGCTCCAGATGACATATTATGCTCTATTGACAAAATCCTGGACAGGCAGGTTCCCTAAATATGTAAAGGTCCTTCTGCTGAAAGATGACTGGCCTGAGAAAAGCATCAGGCTTACGCCCTGGATGTTTGAGGATGCCGTCAACGTCCTTGACATTTTCCGTGAAAGAACACAGTCAGATGATATTAGGGATTATCCATGCATGTGCGAGGGCCAGCTCTGCAAGCGCAATCTTACGATTCCTGAATTTACGCAGGCTTCACAGATTGCCAATGTATAAGCACTACCGCACAGTGATAAAAATAGAAAGATATATATAATCCTGTGCAATACCTCTTTCTATTTCCTTTGGCGAAGATGGCAAATTACCTCATAGACCTTGCCTTGACGGCAGGCTATTACGCAAAACCTGAAAGAGATATCTCTGATATTGTCTTTGAGAATAAACTCAAGCTCGTGAAATCGAAATTGGAGCAACTCACCAATAAGATAGACGAAAGAGTGCAGCTCCTGGAAAAGCACCATACAGAGATACTTTACGATGAGGTCGCAATAAATAATATACTATTGTCCCTGCCAGACAGGTTCACCATGTATTGCTCTCCATCTCAGCAGAGCCTGCAATTAGAGCAGCAGAAGCTCCGGCTCCACCAGGAGCGCAGACAGGAAACAGCCAAGGCATGG
>JAFCEM010000007.1 GCA_017609145.1 Candidatus Aenigmatarchaeota archaeon
TTTTCTTTGGGTATTCCAAAGCGCTGGTGCACTTTTTTCCCGACATCAGATATATTTACTACAATCATATCCGCTGCCCCGAAAGCCAGCCGCTGTGCCACAGAAACGGGCTTGAGGACAGAGTAAGTTTCTTGGGTTGGAGAAAAGATATAAAGCAACTGATATCTTCTTTCAGCCTGCTTGTTGTGCCATCTCTTTCCGAGGGCTGTCCTAATACGGTTCTTGAGGCTCTGGGTTGTGGAACCCCCTGTATAGGCAGTGACATACCGGAAATAAGGGAGTTATTGAAACATGAAGAGCTTCTCTTCGGTCCAAAAATAGAATGCATCACCGACAAATTACTTTTTGCGCTTAAGAACAAGAAAAAAATTGAGCAGCTTTCATCAGGTCGCAGGAAGGAATTCATCTTTGACTGGGAAGAAAAATGCATAGATATCATTCTTAATTGGGAAGATGATGGGAATACAAATATAAACTTTAACTAATTTTTCTTTTTATGTTTGGAGATTATAAGTCGTTGTTTTTGGTTCTGGTTATAGTGGTCTTGCTATATCTGCCTACCCTACTCTATCCCATAGACGGTGACAGCATTTCATATGCAAGAGTAGCCAAGAGTTATATAGACGGGAACACACCTATTGATTATTTTGGCTCATCAGCCCTTGATGCAAAAAGACTTCCACTATTTCCCCTTTCTTCTGTTCCCTTTGCACTGCTTACTGGTAGCTTCACGTTAGGTTTAAGAATATCCGCTTTTGTTTTTGGTATTATTTCAATAATAGTGTGGTTTTTCATAGGAAAGGAACGCTTTAAGGACAAAAAGATATTCCCCTTTCTTATACTCTGCCCGGTTTTGATAACCTATGTGATGTTCAGGGGCCTTTCCGAAGCACCGCTGATATGTTTTTCACTCTTGTCGTTACTTTTTTTCTTTCGGGCACAAACAAATAAACGATATTACTATCTTTCAGGTATCTTTTTTGTCTTGGCAACACTGAGCAATTACATAGGCATATTCATCGGTGTATCGTATATTCTTATATATCTCCTTAGGAAAAAGATGCCTGAAAAAGAACTTTTGATACCGCTTATTGCAGGCTTTTTTGTGTTTTCACTGATGCTTGCATTAAGCATGATTAGCGGGGGTGCTACACTTTATCTGAACAAACTTGGTGGGGGGCCGTCGGGACCTTTCATAAGGCTGATGTCCGTGGTGTCTGCACAGCTGCCCAATATAGCCCTTTTCATCCTGCTTTCTATCCCGCTGATGCCATTCTTTATAAAGGGTTTTCTGAAGTCGTATAGAAAAAGGAGATATGAGCTTATTGTATTGTTTTTGGTTTCTTTTGTGATTGGCATAATAAGCGGCAGTGCTTTCAGATATCTTATGATTACAGCAATTCTTTTCCTCATGATAAGCTTTGAGGGCTTCCTTTCATCCAAACATGAGTGGAAAAAATTATTCATGTTTGGCATAATACTCTATGTCCTGATGCTTCCATGTTTTGTTAACGGGAACGCAAAAGAAGCAGCTGATATGGTCTACATGGGTCCCGTTACATGGGGACAGGCGGGTTTTAGACAGGCAAATGCCATAGCATGGATTAATCAGAATCTTCCGGAAGAAGTGACACTGTTAGTGCCATATGAACATGTGGATAACCCCATGTGGTCTGAATATATGAGACCGGACATCAATACAGCCAGTTATGTGTATATAGGGAACATACAAGACAGTTTCTATATGATATACAATCAAAACTCAGATATAATCTTCAGTTCACTCTGCGTCGATATAGATAACAGCGTTGTCAGATGTACAGATGATGATGCCATACAACCATTCAAGAATTACGTCAACACCCTTAATCACACTATTGTTTTCCAGGAAGGAGGATTTCCGGTGATATCTGTTCATATGATTGAAAAATAATTTTAAGGATAAACCGAATGAGGTTCATATGTATATCAAAAAAGTTGTGGTGACCATACCTGCATTTAATGAAGAAAGGTCCATAGGTGATGTGATAGAAGACATAAGAATGGTAATGGAAAAGGAAAACTATGACTATAGCATAATCGTTGTTGATGATGGCTCCTCTGACAGGACTGCTGACGTAGCCAAGGATTCCGGGGCTATAGTCATCTCACATCCGACTAACCGCGGTCTTGGGGAAACATTCAGAACAGAGATAAAGGAATGCATCAAACTCAATCCAGATGTGATAATTCATATAGATGCTGATGGTCAATATTCGCCCATGGAAATACCAGGACTTTTGAATGAGATAGAGAATGGAAATGACCTTGTGCTTGGAAGCAGGTTTAAAGGCAGCATAGAACATATGCCTCTCATCAAAAAACTGGGGAACAGGATGTTTTCCAATGCCATATCAAGAATAATTGGCTTTAAGGTGACGGATGCGCAGACCGGTTTCAGGGCATTCACGAGGGAGCTCGCCGAAAAAATAGAGATAAAATCAGGACATACCTATACACAGGAACAAATAATAAAATCCGTCAGGGAGAAGTTCAGAATAAAGGAAGTACCGATAAATTTCGCAAAAAGAAAATGCGGAGAAAGCAGGCTTATAGGCAGCACATTAGCCTATGCGGTAAAGGCATGGTCCAATATATTCAGGATTTACAGGGATTATGATCCACTCAAGACTTTCGGGCTTTTGGGTGCCATTGCTCTTTTGCCGGGTTTCATTATAGGCCTTTGGCTTATGTGGTTCTTTCTCAATGAAGGTATCATGCCTTTTACCGGACTGCTAGTCTTAACATTTTTATTAATTACTATAGGAGTTATATTCATACTCTTTGGATTCATTGCTGATATGAAGAGGGAGATATGAATGATAGTTTTGGGTGTGCATGACGGTCATGATGCAGGTGCATGTATAATAAAAAATGGCAGAATCCTTGCAGCGGTGAATGAAGAGAGGCTGGTAAGAGAAAAGCTATTTACCGGGGTGCCGAGACTTTCCATTAAAAAGGTTATAGAAATAGCAGGACTGACCCCTGAAAAGATAGACAGGGTTGCAATAGCCGGGACGCTTGGTATGATGGCATCACTCGGCTGGACAAATGTATCGCCAAAGAAAAAGTTTTATCAGTTCGTATGCAAGCATGGTGGTTTCTTTGCATCAAGCAAGAGTTTTGCAAATCTGCAGAAGAAGATTTTCAGGGGCTCAAGGAGCAGGGAAGCAGAGAATTATGTCAGGTCCTTGGGTATTGATGCCCCCGTGGAATATATAGATCACCATCTCTGCCACGCAGCCTCTGCTTACTACACAAGCGGCAAGAGGGAATGCCTTGTTGTAACTTCTGATGGCTCTGGTGACGGGCTTAGTTCAAGCGTCTACAAAGGAGTTGACGGTGTTCTGGAAAAAATAAAGGAGGTGGCAACATACAATTCTATTGCATACTACTACGCCTATGTAACACTTCTTTCGGGCTTTAAAATGTTCAGGCATGAGGGAAAGATAACAGGACTTGCCGCGCACGGCGACCCAAAAAAATGTTACTCCGTTTTTGAAAATTCATTTATGTATGCCCCCAAAAAACATGAGCCAAGAAACACACTGGGACTCATGGGTGAGGATGCCATAGAATCATTAAAAAAACAGCTTTTGCCTCATTCCCGTGAACACTGGGCTGCTGCTGTTCAGAAAAGAACCGAGGATGTCATATCAAGATTCGTCAGTGATTATTCGGACATTACAGGACTGCATGATGTTGCAGTTGCCGGTGGCATTTTTGCTAATGTAAGAATAAACCAGAAGGTGCTTGAATCACCAGGTATAAATTCACTCTTCATACATCCCCATATGGGTGATGGAGGGATAGCTGTCGGCGCGGCAATTTACGTCTCTGCAAGGGAAATGGCAGAAAAAGGAAACGGACTTATGCCATACCGACTTGAAAACGTTTACTTCGGACCCGAATTCAGTGACAACGAAATACAGTCTGCTATAAGCAACGCTGGCCTTGAAAGCCAAAAAAACAAGAAGATAGAATCATATGTGGCTGATATGATTGCTGAAAAAAAGATAGTAGGGCACTTTAACGGAAGAATGGAATATGGTCCAAGGGCACTTGGTAACAGAAGCATCCTAGCGGACCCCACGGACAAAAGCATAAATAACTGGCTCAATAAAAGACTTTCCCGCACAGAATTCATGCCTTTCGCGCCTTCACTTCTGGACAACGCAGCCCCAAAATATTATCAAAACTATGAAAAAGGTGAATACCCGTCAAGATTCATGACAATAACCTTTGACTGCACACGTGAAGCACAGAAAGCGGGTGCTGTTGTTCATGTTGATAAAACTGCAAGGCCGCAGGTAGTAAGCATACAGCAAAACCCAAGATATTATAGGATACTCACAGAGTACATGAATAAAACAGGTCTGCCTGTGTTTGTGAATACGAGTTTCAACGCACATGAAGAACCAATAGTATGCTCGCCACAGGATGCCATAAAATCTTTCATGGGAGGCACGGTTGACATACTTGTTCTTGGAAACCATGTAATAGAGGGCTGAAATGAAAGTAACGGTTTTTTCTTTTACCGGATTTGACTCGTTGAACGGTTCAAATCTCAGGGTTTTTCATTTATGCAATGAACTTCTGAGAAGAGAGCATGAGCTGAAATTTGTTGTGCCAGGCGTGGAGGACGCAAGAAGCTGCAGGGAAAAGTTTGGCTCAGAAGCCGTGGATGTTGGCATGGAAATAAGCAGATTCAACTCTTCGCGCCTCAGAAGATATCCCCTCTTCGCCATGAAGGCAAGCAAGCTTGCAGGCAAATCCGACATATTATTTGGCCAGAGCCTGCCATCCGCGCTTGCTGTAAGAAGAGCAAAAACACAGGCAAAGAAGATAATAGACTATGTTGATTTGTGGTCAGAGTACTGGTCTTATGCCAACCCTGGGGTTAAAGGTGGATTGATATACAGTATTATAAAGAAAGCCGAAGCGCATAGCTTGAAAGTTGATAGAATCGTTACCATAACAAAAACCCTCAAAAAAATGCTCACAGAACGGGGCGCGGATGCCCGCTCTATAAAGGTAATAAGAGACGGCGTTGATACCAAACTCTTCGGAAGAGTTGTAGTCGAAGAAGAATTTTTTAAGAAGTATGGAT
Organism: Candidatus Aenigmatarchaeota archaeon; assembly: GCA_017609145.1. Taxonomy (GTDB): domain Archaea; phylum Aenigmatarchaeota; class Aenigmatarchaeia; order QMZP01; family QMZP01; genus JAFCEM01. The sequence continues at coordinate 5,150 of JAFCEM010000007.1, forward strand.
TAGAAAAGCATGCTGACTACGTTACCTATCAGGGTGGTATATCCGCACACGACGGAGTTCAGTTTCTCATCGATTCATCACAATATGTGATAAAAGATAACCCCGGGATTAAATTTCTTATAATAGGTGATGGGGCTTATCTTCCTAAAATAAAAAACATGGTACATGAAAAGGGATTAGATAGAAATTTTGTTTTCACAGGATGGGTTCCATATTCAGATATGCCTCGTTTTATGAATATAGCAAAACTTAACGTAGTCCCAATACCTGATGCGCCCGCGACCAGTGGTGTTGTGACATTGAAACTCTTTGAAGCAATGGCATGCGGAACACCGACTGTTATAGGGAATTTACCAGGAGTGAGGGAAGCCGTAGAGCACAAAAGAACAGCATACCTTGTCAGGTCTGAAGATGCCAAAACCTTGTCCAGCGGAATCAATGAATTGCTGGATGACAGGATACTCTATAACAGAATTAAATGGAGAGGTCTTGAACTTGCAAAGAAACATGATTGGAGGCTCATCGCAAGTGATATGGCTGATATAATTGAATATAAGAAATGATTTTAAGTAAACAGGCATATATGAATCACGGTAATGCATATGTGGCGATTCATAATTCTTTCAATAATTGTAATCCTTTCAACAACCATAATAAGCGCTTTACGATATAAAATTATAGTCAACAGCAAAAAAGAAAAAATCTCATTTGCCGGCGCCTTTTCCGTCCACACTATAACGCAGTTTAGTGCAATAATTGTACCATTTAAGATGGGGGCACTGGTAACCAAGCCTACGATCACGAAGCTCGTATCTGACATAAAAATAAGCAAATCCTTCTCCATGATGCTTTTTGAACAAATTATAGACATATCATGGCAAATGGTTTCTTTGCCATTCCTCTTAATCTTTATCGGCGAGCAAACGATATTGAATGATATCTGGATTGAACTCATAGTCATTGGAATCTTTATACTAATGATACTTTTTATCTACAAAAAAAGAGCCGGTTTCATTTCATTTTTGTGGAGATTCAAGAAGTTTCTCCCGAAGAAAATAAGAAAATTTGGAAAAAAACACAACATGACTGAAACTAAAATAAATGAGATGGCAGAGATGCCATTCAAATATTTCTCTAGCAAAAAATTACTATTTCTGGTAGCGATACCCACTGTCTTAATTATAATATTGAATCCGTTGGTTTTGCTTTTCTTGTTGCCAATATTTTCAGTGAATCTTGGTTATATACCGGTTTTTTTGATATTATGGACATCCTGTATAATAGGGCGTTTTTCCGGTATACCATCAGGGTTTGTGTCAAGAGACTTGAGCATGGCAGCGTTTCTCATCATCTTTGGTGTGGACCCAATCCTATCAACCCAAATAACTCTTTTATACAGGACAATAACACTGGCTATGGTAATAACACTAGGGATAATTACTTCATTGCATATCGGTTTTCATAAAATTATCTCTTCAAATAATTAAGCCCGCTACGGACATATTTTTTAAGTGTGATGATATTTTTGATTTTGAGCATCTGTCTAAGAATATACTCGTGCCTGAAATAAAAATCTTTATACGCCCTTTTCTGTATTTTCTTCAGATATTCCATTGAAAGACCATCCGGTACATATACAGGCGTGTTGGAATGGCTTGACATATTATTATAATTATCAGAATCAAAAAACGATTTTTTCTGTTTTTTGGCTACTTCAAAAAGTTCTGAACCCGGATATGGCACAGTCAGGCTGAATTGCACACCATCCAGCGGTATAGATTTTGCAAATCTTATTGTATCCTCTACACTCTTTTTCGTATCGATGGGATGTCCTATCATAAAATAGCCTTTGGTGAATATTCCATACTTATGTAACTTATTAACAACGGCTCTTACCTGATGCAGAGTAATACCTTTTCTGATATACTTCAATACATCCTCGTTACCGCTTTCTATTCCAAAACTTATATACCAGCAACCGGAATTTTTTATTTTTTTTATTATATCCATGTTGTTATATATTATATCTATTCTTGCGTTGCATGACCACGTTATATCTATTTTTCTTTCTTTGATGAGCTGGCATATCTTTTCAATCCTTTTTTTGTTAAAAATAAACAAATCATCCACGAAATGAATTTCCTTTATTTTATATTTGTTGATCAGGTGCTCAACCTCATTCACAACATATTCGGCCGAGTGCTCTCTGTAAAATTTTCCAAAAACACGTGTACAAAAAAGACAATTATAGGGGCATCCCCTGCTTGTTATTACACTTGTAACGGGAAGCCTTTTGTATCTTAAGGCACTTTTATATGATTTGATATTATTCAAAAGATGCCTCGCCGGCAAAGGCAACACGTCCAAATTTTCAATAAATTTCCTTGGGCCGGTACCTATTATTTTGTTCCCTTCTTTGTAAAAAATACCATTTATCTCAGAAAGATTTTTGCCTTCTTGAATCGAATTTATCAAATCCAGGGTTGAGAATTCCCCCTCACCAACAACTATATAATTTACTTTGGGGGTTTTTTCCAGTATCTGTCTTGGCATGACCGAAGCGTGTGGTCCACCAAGAATTATTTCAATATCAGGATATTGTTTTTTAACCAGATCTATAGTTCTCATGGTCTGATTATATTTCGGAGTATGGCTGGTTATGCCTATGATGTCCGGTTTTTGTCTTCTCAGATTCTTCAGGAATTCAGATTCGCTTTGTTGGTTCTTTTCAGCATCTATTATATTCACAGAATGACCGTTTTTTTCAAGCACAGCTGCCACATAGCATAGACCCAGTGGTGGATAAGTGGCTGAGCTGTCCCATCTGAGATTTTCAGAAAATGTTGAAGGGTTAATTAAAGTAACTTTCATGTTATCATCTGCTTATCTTTTTTTTATGATTTTGGCCGGTACACCCCCAATTATACAATAATCCGGAAAACTCTTTGTCACAACAGCGCCGGCAGCTATTACACACCCTTTCCCTATATTCACACCTGCGGTTATCGTTGTGCCATGTCCTATCCAGACATCATCCCCGATACAAATAGCCCCCTTTTCAAATCCTTGTTCTATTATTGGTTTTTCTCTGTCATCAAATCTGTGATTGAAGGAAAAGATTCCAACTCTGGGTGAGATTCTTACATTATTACCTATTTTTATGCCACCCCTTCCATGGATATAGCAGGATTCATTTATGGTGACATTATCACCAATTTCAATATTTTCCGCTTTTCTTATGACAACCGATTCAAATATCTCCAGATTCCTTCCACACCTCTTAAACAAACCTCTCCATATGCATCTGCGAACCTTTATTCCAATTGGCTCAGGCAGATATCTTGCCATATGCCCAAGCCCCAGCCGAACTCTCATATTATACCCCACCGATTAATTTTTCATAAACCTTCATGGTTTCTTTCAACATCCTGCCGGAGTTGAATATATCTTCAGTCCTTTTTCTCCCTCTTGCCCCCATAGATTCTGCCAATTTCGGATCATCAAAAATCCTAATTACAGCATCCGCTATCTCTTCAGGATTTCTTGGTTTTACCAAAAAACCAGTTTCATCATTTATAATACCCTCCGGGTTTGCACCCACATCGGTACACACAACCGGCGTTCTGGTAGCCATTGCTTCAAGAAGGACTTGAGCCAGGTCCTCTATAACAGGGGCCAGAATAAAGACATGCGCACTTTCATAATAGTCTTTTATCTTATCAGCGGATACGCTGTTAATGATTTTAACCGAGTCTTTAAGCCCGTTATTCGCTATCATAATCCTTAATTTTCTCCTGTAGAGCACAGAAGCTCTTCCTATTATCGTGAGTGTAGTGTTCGGGAACCTTTCCAGAATCTTGGGCATTGAATTCAATATATCAGTTACGCCCTTCCTTTCCATATTACTCCCAACATATAATATATTATTATTTTGATATTTCCCTTTGTATTTTCTGCCTCCAAATCCTTTAATATCAACACCCTTGTATATCACATCTATTTTTTCTTTTGGGACGTCCGCATTCCTGTTTACGCTTTTAGCAGTGTACCTGGTGTCTGATATCACTCTTGCTGCTCTTTTGATGTTTCTCTTATTCATAATCTTGGTGATGTTATAATGAAAATACCTGGGGATTATATCCGTGCAGAAATAAGGGAACTTTAATATGTTCCATGAAGTTTCCAGCGAATAATAATCATTAGCCGAGATTATTACAGGGACGTTTTCGGTTATTTTTTTGTTCAAAAAATATGAATCATGCATATCAAGTATATGAAGCAGGTCATAATTCTCCAGTGAGAATTTCTTAAAAAACCCTCTAAGCCGCATACTAAAAAGTATTTTTATATCAAGAAAATTAGGCAGGATTTTATCGAGTATGCGACTTTGTTTTATTTTCAGCCTGTATATTTCCACATTGCCTGTTTTTTCATATATCTTGCCTCCGCGAACCATTGGGGTTATTACAGTTATTTCGTGTCCTCTCTTCTCAAGTTCCCTGACAAGATTCAGCGCATATCTTCCCGGGCCAGAAATAACGTTTGGGGGATACTCATGTCCCACAATACAAAGTCGCATAAAATCACTCGCTTATCTTTTCAACCATATAATCAAGCTCTTCCCTCCTGAGTTGTGGATACATGGGAAGGGTAACTATGCTGTTTGAAAGCCTTTCTGTGTTTGGAAGGTCTCCAACACCCCAACCCATTGATGTATAATATGGTTGCAGATGTACCGGGGGGTCAAAATGTACATTGGCTCCTATACCTGCGCTTTTCAATCTGGACACAAAACTTAGTCTGTTAACAACTTGCGTATCGATTTTTATGGTATACATCTGATAAACATGTTTCATACCTTCGGTTTCAGTAGGTGTCTGAAGCCACTCTAACCCCCCAAGTCTTTTGTTTAGATACTGCGCATGATTTCTTCGTGCTTCGTTCATAACGTCAAGCTTTTTCAGTTGCACCACCCCAATTGCTGCCAGAATATCACACATCCTGAAGTTGTAGCCAGCAAGGGACGATGCCCTGAACCAGGGTCTGGCTTCCTTTTCCCTGCTCCATGTGCTGCTCATCATTCCATGACCCCGCATGGCTCTTATCTTTTCGGCCAGTTCATCATCATTGGTAGTCAGCATACCACCCTCGCCCGTTGTTCTGTTTTTTGTGGGAAAGAATGAGAAGCATCCAATATCAAATGAACCGGTTTTTCTCCCTTTGAATTCACCACCCAATGTTTCTGCAGAGTCTTCTATAACACGCAGCCCACACATTTCCGCGATTTCCATTATCTCGTCCATTTTGCAACTCTGTCCAGCGAAATGCACAGGCATTATGGCCACTGTTTTGTCTGTTATTTTTTTTCTGACATCCTCAGGGTCCAGATTGCATGTATCAAACTCTACCTCGGCAAACACGGGCTTGCACCCCGCTGTGACTATTGCATTGGCAGAGGCAGAGAATGTAAAACTCGGTACTATTATCTCACCTTCAAGCTCAAGCGCCTTTATTGCAAGAAAAAGTGCAGAAGTACAGGAATTCAATGAAACTGCATTCTTGACACCAACGTAATTAGCGAATTCCTTCTCAAACTGCTCATTCTTAGCTCCATGCGCAAGCCATCCAGATTCCAATACTTCCCTCACAAGATTAAGCTCATCTTCTCCAATATTCGGTATGCACAGAGGTATCTTCATTTAATCACCGGCTTGTTCTTTATTTCCAGATTAAATATTGGGGCATAGACATTTATTATCCATTTAATATAATCCCTGATTCCATCCCTAAGATTGAATTCCGGTTTATATCCAAGCAGATTTTCTGCCTTGGTCAGGTCAAGCCTGCCACGATTTATATCAATTGCACGGGCTCCGGTATCTACAATTTCAGCTGTGGGGATGAACCCCCTTATCATTTCAGCGAGTTCTTTGATTGAATGGTCAGTGCCTCCTGTTATATTGAATACCTCACCATCCGCTTTTTTGGAACCGGCAGCAAGGCATATTCCTTTGGCTATATCCTTAACATATGAGAAATCCCTTCTCTGTGTTCCTCCACCCTGAAGTCCCATTGGTATGCCCTGAAGCGCATTTTCAATAAAAACCTTGGCAACCCTTTTTTCCATATCTCCGGGACCATACACGGATGATGTCCTGATTACAGAAACAGGCAGACCATAACTGCGGTAATAGCTTATTGCAATTCTGTCCGCTGCGGCTTTAGTAGCACCATATATGTCTTTCGGCTCAAGTGGATGGTTTTCGTCTGCCGGGGTGTATTGAAAATCGCCATAAGTTGATGATGTCGATATATAGACAAACTTTTCTATATCCAGAATCCTTGATGCTTCAAGCAGATTGAAAGAACCCGCAGTGTTTATTCTGAAGGCCAGGCTGGGGTTGCTGACAGCAGTTGGAATGAATGTTATTGCTGCGGTATGAATTATTTTTCTTATTTCATGTTTTTTGAGAATTTCAAATAAACCGGCAAAATCTGTTATGTCGCTGTTAATGAATTTTAGCTTGTTCTTAATATCAGGCATTCTTATCTTCTGAAGAAGTTCCAGGCCGCCCTGGCTGAAATTGTCAAAAATTATTACCCTTTCACCTTCTTCAAGCAAATATCTGCATATGTGCGAACCAATAAAACCCACTCCACCAGTAACCAACACCATAAATATCAGCTAATAAAACTCACTAGGCAATAAATATAAAGCTTTTCCATAGACGTGCCCAAATCATTTCTTATAATAGAAAATTCTTGAAAGCACGGATTTGATGCCCCTTGCCACCCTTCTTGCATCATTTCTGTTTTTGACCCTCTTCAAATTCTGCCATATTATCCTTGGTGACGTATAATAGCTTATGTAGGCCTTCCTGATTATACCTTCTAGGTCTTTTTTGGAAAGGTTCTCCGTCTTCACTATCGCTCCGTGAGTGCCATCGAGCTCTGACCAGTCATTTATCTGCAGCAGACCCTTGTTTTTTGCCTCCTCGAAAAACTCGGTTCCGGGGAAAGGCGCTGCCAGTGTGAATTGTACCCAATCAGCCCCCAGTTTTTTAGCAAAGTCAAGGGTTTCTTTCACGGTCTCTCTGCTTTCCTGTGGCAGGCCGAAAATAAAAGAACCACCCACAACCAACCCAACTTTTTTGGTGAGCGCAACCGCCCTTTTCATACTTTCCCTGGTAGTATTTTTTTTCATCAACTGCAGCATCCGGTTAGAGCCGGATTCGAATCCATAGAATATCTGGTAACACCCTGCCCTTTTCATCAGATGCAACGTTTCCTCATCAACAACATCCACCCTTCCCATACAATGCCATTTAATCTTTATTCCGCGAGCGATAATCTCATTGCATATACCGCGCACCTTTTCCTTATTTATCGTGAATTCATCATCGTCAAAGAATATTTCGTCTATATTTTCTTCCCTTATCAGCATCTCAATTTCATCAACCACCTTTTCAGATGACCTCATCCTGTACTGGTGGGAAAATATCGTATTCGGCCAAAGGCAGTATGTACATTGAAAAGGACATCCCCTGCTCGAGATAAGAAGACCAGTCTTTTCCCCACAGTAGAACGCCTGCTGGTAATCCTCTATTTTGAAATCTTCCCTGTCCGGCAGGGGAAGTTCATCAAGATTCTGTATCCTTTCCCTTTCGGGATTGATAACGGTCTTGCCGTTGCTGTCCCTGTAGGTTAATCCATTTATTTTTTCCAGACTATCCCCCTTCTTTAAAGCAATACAAATATCCCTTGATGTATATTCAAATTCCCCACGTATGCATGCGTCAACAAAATCGTTTTTGTCTATTATTTCTTTATGAAAATAGGTTGTGTGCGGACCGCAAAAAGCAAGGAAAACACCATTCACAGCCTTTTTTATTTCTTTTGCAGTCTTTATGTCGTGTTCTATGGATGGCGTTGAAACCTCCATTATCAACACCCTGGGATTGAACCTTTTTATTTCCCTTACAAAATCAGGTATTTCCATATCCTTCTGTACGGCATCTATACCCTTCACATCAAAACCATTCTTTTTGAGCACAGCTGTTGTATAAGCAAGATATATTGGGAATGCCAGTTTCTTGTCTCCCCTTCTGTGGGGCCATCTGACATTGCTTCTGGCGCCATAGCCCTCACCCGGCCACGGAGGATTTGCAACTATAACCTTCATGTTATTCACTCCTTTCTGGAAAATGACAGAGGGCTCACATTACCACCAAATAGCTGGCGAATACCCCTTGCTCTTGTTAGCATATCTTGGACAGAGTGCATCCTTCTGATCTGGGTAAGGAAATACCCCGCCCTGAAATAAAACTTGAACAGGAATTTTCTTTGCAATTCTCTTACAACCTCAGGTGTAAAATCCTTTGTCCTTATTACCCCGTTCCACATGTAGTCAATCTTTTCCCAATCTTTTATGTCTATTTCTCCAAGTTCTTCCGCGATGTCAATTATTTCAGTGCCCGGGAGCGGTGTAGTTATCGCCACCTGAATAGAATCTGGTTTTATACGCTTTGCGAACAAGAGGCTCTGATGAATATCGTGGATTGTCTCTCCGGGGGTTCCTACCATAAAAGTTGCCTGTGTGACTATACCAGCCCTGGAGGCAAGCCTGAATGCCCTCTCCACCTGATTTAGACTGATTCTTTTCTTAAGATATTTGTCAAGAACATACTGTGAGCCACTTTCAACACCAAACGATATGAACCTGCATCCGCCCTTTTTCATCTCCTTTAAAAGCTCGGCGCTCACAAGATTAACCCTGGTGTTGCACCCGAAACCGAGCTCAATTCCTCGTTCCTTCATGCCATACATTATCCCCATTACCCATTTTTTGTCAACAGTGAAAGAGTCATCATTTATCCAGAGACCCCTAATCTTGTATCTGGTTACCAGTTCCTCGATTTCATCGACGATATTCTCGGGGCTTCTTTTTCTCACCTTCTTTCCATGTATTAATCGGGCCGCGCAGAACGTGCATGAATAAGGACATCCTCTGCTTGTTATTATAGTGGTACTGGGTCTCGGCACTGTCCAGCTGGACCTTCCTATGGAAGCCCCCAAATATTTTTTCATGTCAAGCAGATCCCTTGCCGGAAAAGGCAGAGCATCCAGGTTCTCTATGGGCTCGCGGCACCCTGTTGTTTTTATTGCACCATTTTCTTTGTAGTATATGCCTTTGACTGTTTCCAGAGGATTTCTATTCTCAAGCGCTTTTACGAGCTCTACCATGGTGAGCTCACCCTCACCCACGACTACTATGTCGATATCATAATTATTCATCATGTCTTCTGGCATAACGCTCGGGTGAGGCCCACCGGCAACTGTTTTGATGTTGCGGTCAAATTCTCTTATCTGTTTAATTAGTTCCTTCACATCCCTCAGATTTCTGGTCATTATGGTGAACGCGATTATATCAGGACGGTATGATTTCACTTTTTTCATGAAATCTTCCTTTGTTCTGAACGTGCCATCAAAAAGCTCCATTTTAAGGCCTGCCTTTCTCATGCTTGCTGCTATATAAACAAGGCCCAGCGGCGGACTGCTGTATGGAAAAAAGCGGGGATAGACAAGAAGGGTTTTCATAACTATTCGTTTTAGAGAAAATATATAAAAGCTTGCCCAAATCAGACTAATGAATAATTTTATAGATAAATATCCTGTTGTATGGTTCGTTGCCTTCAATTATATTCAGAAGCTTAAATTCCTTGTTATTCTCAAGATAATTAATACCATAATCATAACTGTTCTTGTTCCTTAATGCCTTTTCATGTAGGATAACATAATCCGGATTTGGGTGCTCAACACCAAACTCCTCCCACAATTCAGCGCTCTGATAATAAGAAAAATCCCCATTGATAGCTCTGGCGATATTCTCCTGCTTCTCAGGCATATACATTACATATATTTTTCTTTCAGTATCAAGCCTTGCAAATTCAAACATCTGCGGCTGGCCCCATGTAGTGAGCACTGTGGTGGGCTCTTCTGTATTTTCTATGATAAAGGATGCTGCCTTATCCAGATTTGGAATATCATAGAACGGGTTTGCCCCCAAATACGAATAGCTCTGTGCAGCAGCAAGAAGAATAATCACACCCACCACGACAGTTTTCAACCACCTGCCGCCTATCCATTCACCTATATTGACTAAAGCATAAAATGCGGTGATGACCACAAGAGGAACTATTGGGAGAAGGAATCTCGGGTCAGGCATATTAGCAATTATGTTGCTTGTGTAAAACCAGAAAAAGAAAGCCATGCTAAGAAGGAAGAGCTTGTCTATTACCATTCTCTTTCTCAATAAAAGAATGAGTCCTAACACAAAAAAAGGCACAAGAAACCATTGGCTGAATATCACACCCAAAGAATTCTGTACGATTTCAGGATTTGTTATCAATAGGCTTTCAGGTATATTTGTGCCCGATGGTCGGTTCCAGTGCCCAAGAAAAACATCAGAAATACCCGCTGAGTGTAATACACCTAACTGAATAATGAGTGGAGAGATGAACACAATAAAGATTAACAATGCTTTGATGAAATTTTTTCCCTGCTCACGGAAAAGATAAATCTTTCTTTCCCAAATCATGGTAAGCAATAATGGAACGAAAACCAAAACCATTGGAATCTTTGTGATAACACCCAAACCAATACTGATTGCAGTATAATAGAGATATCTTTTCTGTTCTGTTTTCAGAAACATTGTAAAAAAATACATGCTTGCCACAAGGAATAATGTAAGACCTATGTCAAGCGCGTTGCTGGAGGAAAATAAAAAAACTACAGGGTGCAATGCTGTTAGAATCACACATAATATGGGCATATAACGGTTTCCCCTGCTGTACAGCTTGGCGAGCTTGAATACGAAAAACAGCATAATCAGTGATTCAATTATTGCAAAAATTCTTGTGGTTAATATGCTTGGTCCCAGAAGCGAATATATGCCACTTACACACAAAGCATTCATGGGAGGATAGGATGCCAGAACAGCAAAAAATTTATAATGGCTATGATAGCTTACAGAATAATTAACTATATCAGTTGGCTGGTCTTTAATCACATTGTAAATGAACAGTGCCGGGTTTGCGTGGTGAGCTTCATCCCAGAAAAATCCCCGGTTTGCTGCTGAAACTAACAGACAAACACCTATCATAACCAGCACGAGAATTAGCAGCCTATTGTCCTTTGATCCCATAGTCATAGAGTTATTTGAGTAGAAACGAATTTAAACTTATAAAATTCTATATCTAATTTGATATGATGAAACGTATACTGATTGTTCATCCCCCCTATTTTGAGAATTTTTCACGTGATGGCAGATGCCAGAATCCTGGTGATGCATGGGCAACATCATTTCCTCCAATAACTCTTGCAAGCATTGCAGGCTATATGAAAAAATGTGGTCATCATGCCCGTATATTTGATGCCATGCCGAACGCACTCACGTGGGATGATCTTGACAAAGAAATGGCAGAATTTAAGCCGGATTTCGTAGTGATAAATACAGCTACGCCCACCATAGAGAACGACCTTAAGACAGCTGATATGGCCAAGAAGCACAACCAAAAAGCAATAACCATAGCAATAGGTGGTTTTCCGACTGCACTGCCGTTTGAGTGCTTCAAGATAAACAAAAATCTTGATTTTTCTGTTCGCGGCGAGCGTTCCGAGAAGCCAATTGCCAGTATAGTTGATGGAAGAAGCGGATTCACAGGCGTGATAAACAGAAAGAGCCACGGAATCGGTGATGTCTATATAGAAGAGGACCTTGAATCCCTCGGAACGCCCTCATATGAGCTTTTGCCGGGCTATAGATTTCCACTAACAAACGAGAAGTGGATGTTCTGTCTTGACAGCTCCGGATGTCCGTATCAATGCACCTACTGCATAATACCCTCAATGAGCGGCAGGACATTTATCTGGAAATCAATAAAACAGGTTGGGGATGAGATACAGTATATAATTGAGAAAGCCGGCGCAGAGATAATACTTTTCTGGAGCGAATGTTTCACGCAATCTGAAGACAGGGTTTATAAGCTCTGTGACGAGATAGAAAAGCGAGGGATAAAGTGTAAGTTTATGTGCACTACAAGGGTTGACAGGATAAACAAGCCACTCCTCAAAAGGATGCGTGAGGTCGGGTTTGAATGGATGAGCTTCGGGCTCGAAACAGGCTCACAAAAAATATTGGATAATATCAAAAAAGGTGCCACAATAGAACAGGCATATAAGGCCGTGAAAATGGCTAACGATGTCGGATTCAAAACAATAGGGCATTTTATTATAGGGCTTCCGGGCGAAACAAAGAAAACCGCAGAGCAGACACTGGTGTTTTCCAGAAAAGTTGGTGTTAAATTTGCACAGTTCTACTCAGTTACCCCATTTCCCGGTTCGCTTTTCTATGAGCAGGCATTAGAGAATGGCTGGCTCATGAACAATGAATGGGGTTCAATAGAACAGGGCAAACAGGCAATAAGCTATCCTAATTTCTCCGCTGATGACATAAAACAGTTCAGGCAACGGGGCTATAGGGAGTTTTATTTCAGGCCCGGTTTCTTATGGACACTGCTACGTTCGGTTAATTTAAAAGGATTTTTCGGACTTGCCCGCACGGGCACAAGGTTCATGAAATGGTGGAAAAGATAATAGAGCAAAGATAATATTATGAGAGTCAAAAAAGTATCAATTGTGATGCCAACAAGGAACGAGTCAGAAAACATAAACATCGTACTCAGGCTGATATCCAAAGCAATTTCAGGATTGCCATACGATTTTGAAGTTATTATACCTGACTATAGCGACGATGAAACGCCGCATCTTGCCAGGAAAGCCGCCGAAAAATATGGACTAAACCTGCAGGTTATAGATGTTGACAAACCCGGCAGGGGATATGCCATGATAATGGGAGTAAATCATGCAACGGGAGATGCTTATATATTGATGGATGCTGACATAAGCCATGACCCGAAAGTCATACCTAGATTTCTGGAAGAGTTCGAAAAGGGGGATGTTGAGATTGTCTCCGCAAGCAGATTCCCGCCGATAGGATGGAGCGAAGAACACACATTCTTTCATTACTGGGGCAACAGATTTTCCACCTTTGGTATCAACATGCTTTTTGCCGGCCATGGCAGACTGAAACTCACAGACACTGAGAACGGTTACTGCCTGTTCTCGAAGAGGGCCTGGGATATAATATCACTTGACGCCCCAGGATGGACCTTTGAGGCTCAGATGTTTTGCAGGATACTTAAATACAGAATACCAATAAGGGAAATTAAAAGCCTTGAAAAAAAGAGATACGGCAATTATGCAAAACTCAAGGTAATGAAGGTTATCTGGAAGATTGCTGCGCGGGTAATTTTGGAGAGGTTTGGATGGCCAAGGAGATATCAGAAAGATCGCAGGGACACAACGAAGTAGCGGATGTCTACGACTCAAAAAAGAAGAGCTGGTATATTAATAGGTTTAGAGCAATACCAAAGAGGATATATGAACTGACCGGCAAAGAGAGCCCCAGTGTTTTAGATCTGGGTTGCGGGACAGGATTGATACTTTCGTGGTTCAATGGCAGGAGAGTCGGGGTGGACTGCTCAGAAAAGATGCTTGAGGTTGCGGAGAGGGAGAGACCCGGCCCAACATACGTGTTTTCAGACATCAGTAATTTCAGAACAGAAGAGAGGTTTGATGCAATAATATTGGTAGATGTAATTGAATTCTTGAAAGACCTGTCATTTTTCAGGCAACTAAGAAATCTGCTAAACCAAGACGGTGTTTTGTTGGTGGTTAATATAAATCCAAAAATGAAGCCTCTGGTCTGGTTATTTGATAAACTAAACATGAAACTTCCAACGGGAAAATGGATCTGGAGAAAGCCGGAGGATATCATGAGCGCAGTTAAAGAAGCAGGTTTCAATAAGGTATTTTCTGAGCCTAACTTTCCTCACATCTATTACTGGGGATTTGGGTAAGCCTTTAAAAATATAAGCGTTGATTTTTCATATGGCCGAAAAAAGGGCTTTGATAACAGGCGTCACGGGTCAGGGATTATGTCTATCCGCCTAAAGATGGCGCCTATTTAGCCAAACTATTGCTTGAGAAGGGCTATACAGTTTTTGGTATGTATAGAAGGCTTTCCACGCCAAATTTTTGGCGCCTGCAATATCTTGATGTCTTTGATAAGATTAAGCTTATCCCGGGAGAGATGGGAGATGCCACATCAATAGTTGAGGCAATAAAGACATCCCAGCCGGATGAGGTATACAATCTCGCAGCACAGAGTTTTGTAGGTGCGTCTTTTGAAGAGCCAATAGGTACTGGTGAGGTCACAGGGCTTGGTGTAACAAGGATGTTGGACGCAATAAGGCAGATAAGACCGGAAGCCAAATTTTATCAGGCATCCACAAGTGAGCTTTATGGTGACAGGAGCACTTCTCCACAGAGAGAAAATACACCTTTCAAGCCTTCAAGCCCTTATGCAGCAGCCAAACTTTACGGGTTCTGGATAACCGATATCTATAAAAACGGATATAACCTTTTTGCATGCAATGGCATACTTTTTAATCACGAATCACCACTCAGAGGCCTGGAATTCGT
>JAFCEM010000054.1 GCA_017609145.1 Candidatus Aenigmatarchaeota archaeon
CACCGAGATTGTCAGTCTCGCTGATTCTGCCAATGCTTGCATAGTCTATGGAGACCTTAAAGGAATCAGGCAGAGAGCCAAAGGCAGACGTTTCAACAGAATTGTCAGCAACATGCCTTACTATAAGCTCGGGCAGATGATTGAATATAAGGCTGAGGTGCTTGGCATAATGGTTGCCAAAGGAAGCGAAGCATATACCAGCAAAACCTGCCACATCTGCGGAAATATCGGGATGCGAAAGACACAAGGGCTCTTCGTCTGTAAATCCTGCGGGGAATACAATGCCGACCTCAACGGAGCTATTAATATCGCTAAGCGATTCGAGAGGTGCTTGGGGTATATCCCCTTGCATAGGGCTTCCTGTGAACAAGCCCTTAACAGAACTCCTGAAGCCAACGTGCTTTAGCCGTGCGTGGGTAGTTCACGATTAACCTTTTATGACACCAAGCGGCTCAAGCCTTGCCACCTTCAGTGATATGCCTGCGCCGTGGACAGAGTCCACCACAGCTTCGACGTCTTTGTACGCCAATGGCGCCTCTTCTGCAAGACTCTTAGGGTGCGGGCTCTGGGACTCTATTCCCCTGTTTGCAAGCTCCTGCTTTATCTTGCCGCCCCAGAACTTCTTTATGGCCGCATGCCTGCTCATCGCCCTCCCGGCCCCGTGCGCCGAGGAGCCGAATGTCTTCTTGAGCGCGGTCTCGGTTCCCTTGAGCAGGTAGGAGCTCGTGCCCATTGTCCCTGCTATTATTACGGGCTTGCCCGGGTAGGACCTCGTGGCACCCTTCCTGTGAACGTAGAGCTTCCTCTTCTTTCCGTTGTAGTCGAATTCCTCAAGCTTTACTATATTGTGTGCAATCGCATAAACCGTCTTGATGTCCATCTCCTGCCATGTCCTGCCGAAGACCTTTTCGAACCTCTCGCGAATCCATTTGGTCATCACGGCCCTGTTGGTGAAAGAGTAATTAACAGCGGTCTTCATCGCGGCGAAAAAATCCCTGCCTTCCTGCGAGTTTACGGGCGCGCATGCAAGCTGCTTGTCCGGGAGCCATATCTTATACTTGTCAACTGCCTGCTCCTGAATCTTCAGGTAGTCCGTCGCAATCTGGTGCCCGAGCCCCCTTGAACCACAGTGAATCATGATCATTACCTGGTCCTTTTTCGTGATGCCCCATTTCGCTGCCGTCTCCTTGTCGAATATGTCGGTCACTCTCTGTACCTCGAGGAAATGGTTCCCCGCGCCAAGCGTGCCCAGTTGGGGCATTCCCCTCTTCTTTGCCAGGTCTGAGACCTTTGAAGGGTCTGCTCCGTCCATCCTGCCCAGCTCTTCGGTTGCTTTCTTGTCCTCCTTTGTCGCATAGCCGTTCTCAACTGCCCAGTCTATGCCCTTGACAAGGACTTCCTCGAGCTGTTCTGGCGTCAGCCTTAATTTTCCCTTGGAGCCCACGCCGCAGGGAACGGCATCAAAAAGCTCAGAAACCAGCTCTTTCTGCTTCTTCCTAACCTCATCTGCTGTGAGGTTTGTCCTTATGATGTTGATTCCGCAGTTTATGTCAAAGCCGCACAGGCCTGCTGATATGATGCCCTCCTTGTCATCGAATGCGGAAACAGCACCCATGGGCAACCCATATCCCCAGTGCATGTCTGGTAGACCTATCACAGGCTCAACGACTCCGGGGAGACAGGCAACATTAGTGAGTTGCTGAATAGCATCTTCTTCTATGGCATCCAGAATCTTCTTGTTCGCAATTATTCTGCCATCCACACGCATCTCTTTCCTGGTAGATTTAGGCAGGTACCATTCGAATTCGCTAACCTTCTTCAGTTTCTCCTTCATCCAGTACCTCTCATTCTTGATATGTGTTATTTTATGAAAATGGTTTTAAAAACTATATGTCAAGGCTTACCCTTGCAACATATCCCTTCTCGGTTTTCTCGAACTTGAATTTGTAATAGGTAACTGCCTTAACAACAGTCTCGCCCTTTGCGGGCGATATTGGCTCGCCCCGGATTCTGGCTTTCAGGTGCCTGTCATCTATCTCCCTGATTTTAAACTCGGAAAAGAACATCTCCTTGAGGTCCACTGCTGTTATGAGCTCCTGCAGCCAGTTTATCATAAGCTCTTCAATACTCTTTGCCTTGACATCAATGTCAAGGCTCTGCTTCTTCTCAACCTTCTTTACCTTGCAGATGACACTGAAAAGGGCTTCGGCAGCATTTTCAAAGACCTCTTTCAGCGTCTTGCCATAGGCCTCGAACATCACATCTGAAGTCAGGTCATCGATGAATTTGAATTTCCTTGTCATGTTCCTTAATTGTCCGCTTGATTAAAATTATTTCTTCTTTTTCATCAGGGTGGTGAGGTCGAGCTTGTACTTCCCGGGACCTATCCTGATTACGATCGGCCTTTGGTTGAACAGGTTCGTGACATCTATCTTGTACTTCCCGGGCTTGATGACCTTGATTGCCTCAAGGTCCAGGACAACGGTCTCTCGCTGGTTTATCTCATTTGGAATTATTTCCCTTATGTCCTTTTCGATTTCGTTTATCTGTTTCTGCGACAGCTTTCCCATTTCCCTTTCGACAAGAGGCATGCTGCCCTCTTTGAAGTAGAAAAAGAACTTCGAGCCGCATTCATCGCACCCGTTGATTAGATATGGCGCATTGTCCGGGTGTACTTTCCCGCATCTTGTGCATTTACTTGGCATGACTATCTAACCCCTCTTGTTTTTCCCAAGGCTTTTGGCGGAAGTCGGGAGACTCCTGTAAAAAGCCTTTTGTGCATTTACTTGGCATGACTATCTAACCTCTTAGGTTTTCCCAAAGGCCTTTGAATCCCAGGAAAGTCCTTATACGTATAACAGAACATCCTCAGGGTTCTTCTTTACCTTGCGGACAAGGTCTGCCGGACCTATTATGGTCATCCCCCTCTTCTTGCCTATCATCTTTTCCAGCAGCCCGGTTTTCACTGTGTCCAGCGTCTTCCTGAGCACATTCATCTTTTCCTTTGACTTGAATTCCAGGGAGCTCAGCTCAATGCCGCTGAAAGTGTCCGATACCTTCTTCATGGTTTCCCTTATGAGAAAGAATTCCTCGTCACTGTTTAGTTTCGCGTCTATTATGATTATTGTGTTTTCATGCAGGTCTTTCAGCACGGAGTTGATGTTGTTCTGCCTGAACTTTTCATACGGAAGGAATTTTATCCTGAGTTGTTTTTTCATGTCCTGCTCCTATAACTCCTTCATCAGGGAGTCATATAGCTCGTCCAGATTGAAGCCGTTCTTGGCGCTTATGCCTATTGTCCTGTAATTCGGAAACGCGTCCCTTATCCTGCTCGCTGACGAGTTTTTCAGGTCAACCTTGTTTGCAACTATGAAAACAGGGATTTTTCTTGCATCAAGGTTACCGAGAATCGTGATGTTCACCTGATTGAGCGGGTCTAACGTGGAATCCAGAACGACCAGTACCATGTCCATGTTGTCAAGCCATTTTATGGCCTCTATCACACCCTTCGTTGCCTCTTTTGCCCTTGTCTTGGCCTCCTTTTTCTTCAGGCCGAACCCCAGGAAATTCTCAAAGTCTATCTTCGTAGCTATGCCCGGGGTGTCTATGAGATTGAATGTCAGAGACTTGTTGCCCCTTTTCATGATGACGTTTTCTTTCATCTGTATTTCCCTTGTTTCGTGTGGGATGACCGAGGCCTTTCCCATCTCCTCGCCCAGCCAGTCAAGGGATATCCTGTTGGCGAGCGTGGTTTTTCCAGAGTTCACGGGCCCGTAGAGTCCTATCCGTATGTGTTTCTTCTTCCTGAAAAGGGAAGATAAAAAAGAAGCTAGCCTTTTTCTGAGTTCAGCCAGTCCCATAATATCACTTTTTCAATAATTAGGACTAGGAAATAAAAAGGTATGCGCTTAGCGGGATTAAGATATTTAAAGCGAAATTCAAATTAAAAACACACGCGACCGTGGTCCAATGGCAAGACACAGGCCTTCCATTGTTTCCAGAAGACAGCCTGTTATCTGGGTTCGAATGAATTTTTCTTTCGGGCCATTCAACGTAAAGAAACGTTCACGAAAGAAAGGAACGGAACTCCCAGCAGTCGCATCTAAATTCAGGACTTCAGAAGTCAAGGTTAATCTTCCTGAAGTCCTCTTTATTTTCTTCCTTTTCCGGCTCTTTTGTTTCTTCTTTCTCTGCGGGTTTTTTCTCCGGAAACTTTTCTTTCCTT
>JAFCEM010000055.1 GCA_017609145.1 Candidatus Aenigmatarchaeota archaeon
TAAACAAATTATAAAAAATTCTCACCAAGTTCCTTCAAAAAGTCTCTCCGCTTCTCATAGTACTTTCTGACTCTTGAAAAAATCCCTATAAGCTCTTCAGTGAGAGTGGCTTTCAAATCAGCAGGATGTAACTCCTTTTTCACAAAGGATTTGCTCATCTCTTCGAAACTATTAAACTCTATGTCCCCGCCGAATTTTTTATCCCTTTCGATTTTCATTTTCTCTCTTATAGGGAAAACAAGATATTGGCAAAGCTGTATTATAGGGTTATCTTCCAAATCACCTTCCGGACAATAAGCCGCTCTTATTTTTTTCCTTATATCTTCTTCGGAGTCATGCACCTTTATATTAGAACTCTGTTCAGATGCGCTCATCTTTGTTCCAGGACCCTTTAGCGAGGCTACAAGCGGTGTCATTACTTCCACTCTTGCTTTATACCCCATCATTGGCATATATTCTCTTGCAAAGGCGAGAATATGCCTCTGGTCTATACCACCAAATTGCATATCAACGCCTATATATTGCTCGTCTAGAGACTGCATTATAGGATAAATAAGTTCAGAAACCTTTGGGTTCTTCAGTCTGCAAACCTCAGAACTGGCTCTTATGGCTCTTTTTACTGTTGCAAGCGTAGACATTTTAAGAACATCATGCATATAATCCTTTTTTAACTGAAAATCAGACCCCTTTAAGAATTTTGGTCTCTCTTTCCATGGAAACCCAAGCTCAACGCATTTTCTGAAATATTCCGATCTTTTTTCAAGCTGATCCCAAGGCGCCTTTAAATCATCCAAAGCCGAATGTATATCAGCAATTAGGATTATATTTTTCATACCCGCCTTCTCAAAATCAAGCATTTTACCAAACGGTATAAGATAGCCCATGTGAAACGGTCCTGTCACAGTTATTCCTATGTACCCTGAAGGATGTACCTTTTTTCTGAGAATATCCCTTAGTTCACTTTCCCCCAGTATTTCGGCCGTATGCCTTTTTATCAAATCAAATCTCCTTTCAATGTCCATAGTATCTTATTCAAACCGCTGATTTAAATTTTAAGAACATTCTGTAAAGGTGCATGATTTTAATTTAATAATATGTTTTGGAGTGAGCTTAGACTTTCTGAAGAAGGCAGATGCATCCCTCATGCAAACGATGAATCCCTGCTTGCGCAGGGGGTTTTCGCCTCTTGTAAAAGGCCTCATGTTTTAAATTTTAAAACAAAGATAATTGCATGAGAGAAGTTGTCCTTCCTGAACCCCTCGGTTCAATACTGAGCAGGATTGAGCCAAAGGCATTGACCAATTTCTATGGGGAGCCGGGTGTTGGGAAAACCAACATATGCCTGCTTGCTGCACTGTCCTGCATCGAGAACGGCGGCAACGTGACATACATAGATACCGAAGGCGGTTTTTCAGTTGAGCGGCTGAAGCAGTTATGTCCGACCAAGTGGATGTCTGCCCTGAAGAGGATAAAGCTCCTTGAGCCAAAAAATTTCAGGGAACAGGCCGCAGCAATAAAGTCAATCTCAGGAATGGAAACAGGCCTCGTGATTCTGGACTCTGCTGTTGCGCTTTACAGGCTTGAATATTGTGGACAAAACGGCCATAACCAAAAAAATGAGATTATGAAAGCCAATAGGGAGCTCTCTAGGCAGGTTTCAGTGCTTTCAAACCTTTCCAGAGAAAAGGGCATACCCGTTATAATAACAGCCCATATGTTCAGGAACTGGGAAACGGAAAAGACAGGAAAAATGTCCGAGAGAAAGGCAACCGTTATCAAACACAGGTCCATACCAGAGGGCGGCAACGTAAGGTTCATGATAACAAATAACGGGATAAAGCCGAGCGGCTTCAGGATATTCTGATCTGCCAAAACCCTTTTAAGCAGGAAAAGACAACATATTCTATGGAGTTCCCCCTCAAGGTTATTATAGTCGTAATGTTGTGCCTGATTGCGTTTCTGATATTTGCCTCTCTTATGGGTGGGTGGGGGAGCCAGACGAATTCTATGGTTGAGGGGCTTTTCAATTTCTTCCACGGTTTGTTCGGTGGAGGCGGATAACAGCCAATTAACGTTCTAGGTTTCAAAAGCTTTTAAAGACTTTGTGCTTAACTCTCTTCTATGACAGGAGATACTGTTTCTGAAGAGAAAAAATTAATTTCGCCCGGGCACAGCATGTGTTCAGGTTGCGGCGTTGCTATAGCAGTTAACCTTATATCAAGAGCATGCCCAAAAGATGTCATAGTTTCTTCCGCAACTGGTTGTCTTGAGGTTACCACTACAGCATACCCTTTGAATGCCTGGAATGCACCGTTCATTCACTGTGCATTCGAGACCGCATCCTCGGTTGCGTCGGGTATAGAAGCGGCAATAAAAAAAATCGGGAAAAAGTGGAAGGTCATGGCAATCGCTGGTGACGGGGGGACATTTGATATTGGTTTTCAGGCACTATCGGGCATGCTTGAAAGGGGGCACAATATAACACAGATTTGCATAGACAACGAATGCTATGCAAACACCGGTGTCCAGCGGTCGGGCGCTACACCTTACGGTGCATGGACAACAACATCACCTGTAGGTGAGTTTTCAATCGGAAAGGATAAGCAGAAAAAGCCGATAGCTGAAATAGCGGCCGCACACAAGATACCCTACGTTGCAACAGCATCAATTGCCTATCCACCTGACCTCATAACCAAGGTAAAGAAGGCTTTCGAGAAGCAGCCCTCGTTCGTCCATATTCACTGTCCCTGCCCGACCGGATGGAAATTTGACAGCTCAAACACAATTAATATAGCGAGAAAGGCGGTGGAAACGGGCATGTGGGTGCTTTATGAGATAGAAGACGGCAGGATGAGAATAACAAGAAGAGCGCCTGAGCGGGTTCCCGTAAAAGAATACCTGGAGCTTCAGGGAAGATTCAAGCACCTGAAACCCGAACACGTAAAGATTATCCAGGAATACAGCGATTCCGAATATAACAGGCTGGAGAAAATAGAAAAATCGGGTATCGTGTATTAGACCTTAACTGGTTTTGCTGATGCCCAAGCTTTTTCGAACATTGTCTTAATCATGTTCTCGGCGACGTGTGGTGAGTTTGTCCAGAAAGCAACTTCCTGTGTTTCATGAGTGTCTTTGTCATCTGTGAGGCCCATCATTATATCTCTACTGTCTATATTGTACATCCTGCCGGGCGCATCACCATTCCTTACATCGGCAATTTCGGATAATGCCCTGACAGCAGACTCGTTGCCTGATGGTACGAGTATCCTTAATTTGATACCATTCTTGCTTATTTTCTTAAGTAACCTGAAATGGTTGGAGTAAAGATTATCAACCCCCCTGCTGGTTGTCATTATGTCTATATGGTCCTTTGCATTCCTGAACAATGAATTCATCTGCCTGTTTATTATGTCCTTTCCCTTGAATGTCCCTGTAAATTCAGACGGCTGAACGAGATTGAATCCCTGCCTGTAAATCCTTTCAAGTTCATTTAGGGAGGATGAATTCTTGAGGGTGTTGACCCTCTCTATCATCGTCTTGTATTTGTTCTCAAAAACCTTCTTTGTCCTTTCCAGAGCATCTGATGGCTTGAGTGCAACATATCTTATTGGCTTAGATGGCTGTATAATGACAAAACCTTTTTCAGCAAGCGATTCCAGAACATCATAGCTTCTTGATCTCGGCACGCCAGCAATCTCAGAGACCTCTGCGGCCGTGGCTATACCCTTTGCTAAAAGGGCTACAAAAATCTTTCTTTCATACAGGTTAAGTCCGATGCTTTTCAATGCATCAAGCACTTCTATACTCACTACCATCGTCATCACTAAACCTTAATTAAACTTTGGGTTTAAAAATCTATCGTTCAGTGATTAAAATTGACAGAAAAATATAAAAGCTTTTTATCACTCTTAAGTGATTCTTAAAAACGTGTTCCACGCTGCTGTTTGTATAGTCTGGCAATCTTTTTTGTACTGTCAACCTCATCAATACCTTTGTCGGGTCTCATGCAAATCACGCGCGGAAATCTGAGCGCAAACCCGGAACCATAATTTGGACTCTTCTGTATTTCCTCGTATGCGACCTCAACCACTATTTTTGGTTTTATACTCACTTGGTTTCCCTTCTGGTTCTCTATGTGGGGCTTTAATAGCTTTGTCAGCTTCTTGAATGTAACCCCTTCCTTACTTTTTTCCTTGATTCCTGTTCCTATCATCCCGCACTCAAGGAAATCATCGCCGCTGCGGCAGCCAAGCATAAAAGAACCGAACCACCCTGTTCTTTTCCCGGTACCCCATGTTGCACCGATTATCACCAGGTCAAGATTCTCCATAACCGGCTTCACCTTGAGCCAGTACCCTACCCTTCTGCCGGGCTGATATTTGGCATCAAGATTCTTTACCATTAGCCCTTCCTGACTGGCATCAAGCGCCTCCTGGTAGAACTTCTTTATCTTCTTGATGTCTTTCGTCCTTAGTTGTTTGGCAAGCTGGAATTTTCCTTTTGACTCTTTAACAGACTCTTCAAGAATCTTTCTTCTGAACTCCATTGGCTTGTCAAAAAACACTTCGCCATTCAGATAGACTATATCAAACAAATTCACTTCAATTGGAATTTCTTTTACCATCTTTTCGATGTTATACTTTCTCTTTATCCTCTGCGAAAGTATCTGGAATGGCAT
Organism: Candidatus Aenigmatarchaeota archaeon; assembly: GCA_017609145.1. Lineage (GTDB taxonomy): Archaea > Aenigmatarchaeota > Aenigmatarchaeia > QMZP01 > QMZP01 > JAFCEM01. The sequence goes on from JAFCEM010000055.1 coordinate 4,679, forward strand.
CGGCTTTCCGCTTTTTTTGTTCTTGGCAATTATTTCCCCCTCGACAATACAATCATCCGGTTCGATGTGTTTTCTTGCAAGCTCGACTAGTTCAGGGAACTGTTTCGTTATGTTTTCCAGTCTCCTTGTAAATAACCATATTTCAGAGCCTTTTTTGTGTATTATAACGCGGGCACCATCATACTTGTACTCGAAAACAGGCCTCTCGAATTTCTCAATGGCTTCCTCGAGCCCTTTCGACCTTTCCGCAAGAAGTACATGGTAAGGCTTGCCCAATTCGAGACTCACAGCTCTGATCCCCTTTATACCCTTGTTCTTTGCTATTGTGGCAATCTCGCCATAGTCTGGCATGAGGAACCATGCCCATTCAACTGCGCTTACGGCAGCCTTTGTATCCTCCTTTGAAAGGAATGCTCTTGCTATTGCATCCCTCAATATTCCATGTGCAACACCAATCCTAAGGTCACCGATAACAGTCCTGATTATGTATTTTGCTTCTTTTGGCTTTGCCGCAGCCATGAGTTCTGACACAAGCTTGAACTTCCTGTCCTGCGAACCCTTACCCTCAATACTTGCAAGCCTCTGAAGGTTCTCAAAAACAATATCAACCGTTAGATGTTTTTTGAACAGTGTCCTCTGCTTCCTTTTTTCTGTAAGCTCCTCCGCGACAAGGCCAAAATCCCCTTTCTTCCTGAAAAGCCTTGAGACATCCTTCTCAGGGAATCCCGTGGAGATTGCTATTATTTTTGCTGCCATTTTTGATGCTATTCCTATCTCCTTCTCACTCCACGACGGGAATACCCTGCCCTGCAGAAGAAGCGTAACTTTGGGGAGAATCTCGGTTTTTGTTTCTTTGAGAATATTAGCAACAGCCTCAATTTTTTTCAGTCTTGCAGAGGTTTTTTCAAGTTCTTCATACAAACCGACAAGCTTGGAATAATCCATGTTTATATTTTTACGAGTTTCAAATATAAACAAAATTCAAGAAGAATACGATGAAAAATATATTCCCCGGTGTGTGGAGAAACGAAGGTTACATTTTTACAAAAAATGCAGTGGAAGGTGAAAGTATATTCACGCCCCGCATA
>JAFCEM010000056.1 GCA_017609145.1 Candidatus Aenigmatarchaeota archaeon
AAATGTCCGCGGAAAGTTTGGCGTATGTGTCGTGGATTCGGATATGCGGATAAGGGAGCTTCATGAAAAGCCGGAAGAACCCACGTCAACACTTGTCTCCACTGCGGTCTATCTGTTCCCGAAAGAAACACTCAGTACAATAACCGAATATTTGGGCTCGGGTAACAATCCTGACGCGTTCGGTTTCTTCATATCATGGCTGTGTAAAAGGATTCCCGTGTATGCCTTTGTTTTTGAAGGGAAATGGTTCGATATCGGCTCTGTGGAATCATATGAAGCCGCCAACATGGAATACGATCGAAAGAATATAAGGAAATAAGCGCGACATAATCGAAGGATGGAAAACTTTTTAAATACTTATGCTCAAAATAGTATTAACTGGTTCTGATGGAAGAGCAGATGAAGTCTTTAAAAACAGGAACTACCACTGTTGGTGTCGTGTGCAGCGATGCTGTGGTTTTGGGAGCGGAAAGAAAGGCCACGATGGGATATCTCGTGGCGAGCAAGGCAGCCCAAAAGATAATGAAACTAAGCGACAACATAGGCATGACCATAGCCGGTGTGGTCGGTGATGCACAGGCCCTGCAGAAGTACATCAGCGCAGAGATAAAGCTCTATGAATTGCAGGAAGAGAAGTCAATAAATGTGAAGGTAGTTGCCAGCCTCATGTCCAACATCCTTTATGCGCGAAGGGGTTTCCCTTACATAGTCCAGCTCATAATTGGCGGATATGACACCGGACCAAAACTCTTCAGCTTCGATCCCACGGGTTCATTGATGGAAGAAAAGGAATACTTTTCCTCGGGTTCCGGCTCGCCAACGGCTTTTGGTGTGCTGGAGGACAATTACAGGAAAGGCATGAACGTTGAAGATGCAAAGAAACTTGTCGTGAGAGCAATTCATGCTGCAACGAAGAGAGACATAGCGTCCGGCGGGAGCGGGATAGACATCGTGGTCATTGATTCGCGGGGATTCCGTAAGATTCCCGATGACGAAGTAAACAAGCTCATAAAGTAAGCACGAATTATATTCGTTTTAGTCCAGGGATGTATTATAATGAGCATTCTAAAAGAACTGCGAGAAAGAATACCCAAAAATGCCGAAATATCACAGGTTAAATTCGAGGGCTCCGAGCTGGTGCTCTATACGAAAAGCAGAAGCTTTTTCAAGAATTTTGAAAAAACTGTGAAGGAGGTTGTCAGGGAACTCAAGAAAAGGATAGAGATAAGACCGGACCTCTCGATCACAATGGACATGGAAAAAACCAAAAAGAAGATAAGAGAAATAGTCCCGGAGAGCGCTGGTATAGTTGAGATTTATTTTGAGCCTGATTTGGGGAAGGTAATAATAGAGGTCCAGAAACCCGGCCTGGTGATAGGCAAGGGCGGGGAAACCTATAGAAGGATAAAGAACGAGACCTACTGGCTTCCCAAGATAGAGCGCGCGCCTTCAATAAAATCAGACATAGTCGTTGCAGTGAGAAAGCTCCTGCATTCGGAGATAGACTACAGGAAAAAATTCCTCAACAGGATAGGCCAGAAGATAAATGTGCCGCAGAGCGAAGAGGAGAAAAGGAACGAATGGATCAGGATTTCTGCATTAGGTGGTTTCAGGCAGGTCGGGAGAATCTGCGTGCTTGTGCAGACATCATGCTCAAACGTCATGCTGGACTGCGGTGTGGATGTGGGCTCCAATTCGTACCCATACCTGGATGCTCCGGAGTTCGATATTGAAAAGCTTGATGCAGTCGTAGCAACACACGCGCACCTTGACCATGTCGGCTACATACCATACCTTTACGAGAACGGATATGTGGGACCCCTTTATTGCACGGCACCCACTAGGGACCTGATGGTCCTGTTGTGCCTGGATTACATAGATGTATGCCAGAAAGAAGGCAAGCCCGTTCCCTACAGCAAAAAATCAGTCGAGAAGGCGGTCAAGCATTCCATAGTCCTGGACTACGGTGAGGTGCTGGACATAACACGCAACATGAGGCTGACATTCCAGCCTGCGGGCCACCTACTCGGCTCATCACTCGTGCATCTGCACATAGGTGAAGGGCTTCACAACATCCTTTACACCGGTGACATGATGTTCGGGCCCACGCGGCTTTTTGAACCAGCATTCACCGATTTCAAAAGAATAGAGACGATTATCCTTGAATCGACGTACGGTAGTTCTGATGATATAAAACCGTCAAGAAGGGATTCTGAACAGAAGCTCCTGGACGTTATTGAAAAGACCATAAAAAGAGGGGGCAAGGTCCTGATACCCAGCTTCGCCGTTGGAAGGGCACAGGAGATAATGGCAATCCTGGGTTCTGGCAACTTTGACTTTCCTGTCTACATGGAAGGCATGCTTTGGGACGCCACTGCAATACATACAGCATATCCGGAATACTTCTCAAAATACCTGCAGAAGAGCATATTCCATTACGGAAAAAACCCGTTTCTTTCCAAAAATTTCCACAGAGTCGCGCCGAGAGAGAGGAATAACATAATAGATTCCGCAGAACCATGTGTCATAATAGCGACATCCGGCATGCTCATAGGCGGGCCTGCAATAGAATATCTTAAGGGTCTTGCCCATGACAAGAAGAATACGTTGCTGTTCGTGGGGTATCAGGCAGAAGGCACGCCCGGCAGAAGACTACAGAAGGGGTGGAGAGAGATACCAATACGCGGCGGAGTCAGGACAAAAGCGCTGAAACTCGAGATGGAGGTGGACACCATAGAGGGTGGCCTCAGCGGACACTCGGACAGAAGGCAGCTCATGAGTTATATCCACAAACTTGGTTGCAAGCCTGAGCGGGTAATAACAAATCATGGTGAAAGCAAGAAATGTGTGGAGCTGGCAAGGGACATACATAAGAGTTTCAGGTGTGAGACCCTTTCTCCGAAAAATCTCGAGGCAATAAGGCTGAAATAGGCGTATAATTTCAGTTAAAAATTACAATAAGTTGTTATATATTGGCTGAGTTACCTGTGCACTTTGACATATTCAGGTGTCAGGATGAGCCAGTTCTCTTCAGCACCGACTATTTCACCACTGTTTGCAGCTATTGATTTTTTAAGCTTGTCAACGGCTCTTTTAAGCTCTCCCATATCCTTTTCCTTGAGCCCTTTTATCTTCAGGAATATTATTGAGCCATCCCTTATCTGCCTGAGAATCCTTTCAGTGTCCCCGAAATCCTCAAGGTTTTCGATTCTTATGCCGAATTTTCCCGTAATTGCTCTTTCTCCGTGCTGCATCTTCTCCGAAGGGCCCACAATCCCGACTTCCATGTACTGCTCATCTTCTTCAAAGTCTTTTTCAAAATCATCCTTGCGTCCGAAAATATCCCCTAGTCCCATTTTGCACCTCACGATTAGATTGATTAATTTATGAAAGTAAGACTTTTAAAGATATTGATGACTTGAAGATTGCTTTATAATTTTATGTATTGTTTCATGACTTCATCATCTCTTCCACAGAAGAAACAAGGTTCCATATGCGGGTTCTTACATAAGGCGAAACATTCGGGTCATTCGTCGCCTCGTCGAGTATGGATATGACGCTTGAAAGCTTTTCCTCTTTCGGTCCTGAATGTCCCAGCGTTACCACGGCTTCCTGAAGCATTGTGCGGACATTGTTAGGTACTCCCCTTTCTGAAGAAAGTTCTTCCGCAGCCAAAACCAGTCCCTTCATATCCATCTTTCCACTCCGGACTAACCAGCTGATTTTTCGTTCAGCTTATCCCTTATCGCAAAGAATTTTTCTTTTATTTTTTTCTCGCTTTTTTCCAGGCTTTTCATCCTGAGCTCTATCATTTCCTTCTTTTCTTCAACGTCCTTTTTGACTTCGGTCTTCTTGGTCTTTATGATGATAGGACCCGCAATCCTGTAAACATAGGTTTCCTTTGTTTTCCCCAGCTCTTCCGATGCCTTTTCCATTTCCATTAGCTGTGTATTGAGCATGTCCTTCTGTGCCAGAATGCCCTGTATCTGCTGCTGGTAAACCTGCATCTGTTCCGCCAGTTGCTGGATTTCTTCTCTTGACATGGTATCATCTCATACTGCCATGATTTTTTTCGGTATCTTCGGCCTGGTTTTCTTGACAATCCTGTAGCCGCAATAATTGCATATTAT
>JAFCEM010000057.1 GCA_017609145.1 Candidatus Aenigmatarchaeota archaeon
GGATAATGAGAAAATATATAGAAAGTTTTATCAGGAATAATGGCATGGAAAAAAATATAAGATTCATTGGGTGGGTTACTGACGTTCCATCATGCCTCGCTGACAATGATGTTTTTGTGTTGCCATCAAAGGAAAAAGGCCAGCCGGTTGCACTCCTTGAAGCAATGGCATCCGGAAAGATTATAATAACGTCACTGGATTACATTGATAATATGAAGACAGGAATCAGCGTCAGTGCAGAGGATACAAAAGAGCTTTACGAAAAGATGCTCTATGTTTATGAAAATCCCGAATGCAGGGTACTTGGAGAAAACGCAAGAAAAGATGTTCACAAGATGTCATGGGATGTCATCATTAAAAACTTTTCATATGAATATAAAAAAGTGATTGAATGATATTACTTACGCCCGGGCCTACTGAGATTCCGGGAGAATCTATAGAGGCGATGTCAAGGAAGGCACATCACAGAACAAGCGAATTCAGGAAAGCATTTACCAGTGTCGTGGAAAATCTTCACTGGCTCTTTAAAACAAAGAATGATATTCTGGTTTTTGCATCCAGTGGGACTGGCGCCATGGAGGCCTCTGTTGTGAATCTTTTCTCACCCGGAGACAGGGTTCTGATATGCTCCAACGGCAAGTTTGGTAAAAGGTTTGCAGAAATAACAAAATCATACGGTCTGAATGTTGATATCTATGCAGAGGGGTGGGGAAAGGCTATCAACCCGGAGATGGTTAATGAGATGTTGAAGAAAGATACGAAGGCTGTTTTTCTGACGCATAACGAAACGTCAACGGGTGTTGCTAATGATGTGAAAGCCGTTGGCAGGATAGTAAAAGAAAATGGCTCACTCTTTATTGTGGATACCATAAGCGGGCTTGGTGTAATGGAATTTGAGACTGATAGATGGGGTGTTGATGTCGCTGTTTCTGGTTCACAGAAAGGGCTTATGGCACCGCCGGGGCTCTCGTTTGTATCATTAAGTGAGGATGCATGGGAATCACACAGGCATGCCCGGCTGCCAAAGTATTATTTTTCTTTCGATTCCTATAAGGAGAAACTTGAAACGGGTCAAACACCCTTCACGCCAGCAATACCGCTTATATTCTCGCTGGAAAAATCCCTGGATTTTATAAAGAAATCCGGTTTGGAAAACCTGTTTAAAAAATACTCAGCACTTGCAGACATGACGAGAGAAAGAATCCTGAAAATGGGACTGGAGCTCTTTGCCGAGAGGCCGTCCAGCGCGCTTACCTCAGTCAGGTCGCCACAAAACATCAGCAGCAGGGATATTGTTGAACACATGAAAAGGAAAGGGATAGTGATTGCCGGAGGCCAGGGACAATTCAAAGAAACTATATTCAGGATAGCACATATGGGTTATATAGAAAGAAAACACATAGAAATGTGCATGGATGCGCTTTCCAGTGTTATTCAAAACCTAGTTTGAGGTTGTTCAGATGAAAATTCTGATAACGGACAAAATCGACGAAGATGGTATTGCCCTTCTAAGAGAAAATTTTGAAGTGGAATTGAAAGAAGGAATGACTGAAGAAGAGATAGCGAATAAAATAAAAGATTACGATGCTATGATAGTCAGGAGCGCCACGTCCGTCACCGAAAGAATAATAGCTGCAGGCAGCAGACTCCGGGCCATAGGGAGAGCGGGGACGGGTGTGGATAATATCGACATAGAGACCGCGAACAAGCTGGGTATACCTGTAATAAACGCACCGTTAGGCAATGTCAATGCAGTCTCCGAACTCGTTATTTCAATGATGATTGTTCTGGCAAGGGATATGCATAATGCCGACAGGTGTATGAAGGATGGTGTCTGGGACAAGCGCAAGGGCACAGAACTCAGTGGAAAGAAACTTGGTATAATAGGACTGGGAAGGATAGGGTTTGATGTTGCAGCAAAGGCCAGGGCAATGGGAATGTCTTTACTCGTGCATGACCCGTATGCAAAAAGGGAACTCATTGAGAAGCTTGGCGCTGAGCTGTCGAGCCTTGATGCTCTGCTAAGAAGATCTGATTATATAACTGTTCATGTTCCCCTTCTACCACAGACAGAAAACATGATAGGAAGAGAGCAATTCAAAATAATGAAAGATGGTGTTATTATAATAAACTGCGCTCGTGGAAAAATAATAGATGAGAACGCACTTTACGATGCTATAAAGAGCGGAAAAGTCGCGGGCGCAGGTCTTGACGTCTACTCCAGTGAACCTGAAAAACCATTTGAGAAAGAACCAAGCTCGAAACTACTTAAATTGAGCAATATCATAGCGACACCACATATAGGGGCTTCTACCCAAGAGGCACAAAAGAGGGTAGGCATTGAGATAGCAAGGAATATAACCGATTTCCTGAAAGAGGGAAAAAGTGATTTTATTGTGAACAGGAAAAAACTTAAACCAGCAGTAGTTCTAAAGCATTTAAAAGAATAGGATAACTGATTGGTATGCCAAACATTCTCATAACAGGCGGAGCAGGCTTTATAGGTTCCCATATAGCGAGGGAAGCTCTGAATGCTGGATATGATGTTAAAATAATAGATAATTTTTTTGAAGGGAGAATGGAAAACATCTCTGACATAAGCAATAGTATAAAGATAGTAAGGGGTGATATAATGGATATATCGCTCCTGAAAAAGGAGATGGTAGATATCGATTTTGTTTTTCATCAGGCCGCGCTGAGATCCGTTCCATTATCACTCAAGAAACCCTTTGATTACAACATGGTAAACATAAACGGTACCCTGAATACCCTCGAGGCAGCTTTACACTGTGGTGTAAAGCGTGTAGTATTTGCATCCTCATCATCATTGTATGGCAATACAGAGAATCTCCCGGAGAGGGAATCCGAGCAACCCAGGCCCATATCACCATATGCCATTACCAAACTTGCCGGGGAGCTTTATATGCAAAGTTACTATGCGCTCTATGGCCTGGAAACAGTCAATCTGAGATATTTCAACGTATTCGGTCCTTTCCAGCGGCCGGATTCAAAATGTCCGACTCTGATACCACTATTCATAAACTCCATAATTAATAATGAAATCCCGACAATATATGGAGATGGTTCACAATCCAGAGATTTTACGTATGTAAAAGATGTGGTACGTGCCAACCTTGCTGCTTGCATATCAAAAAGGGCAGCTGGCGAAACCTTCAATATAGCCAACGGAAAACGCGTAAGCGTTAATGATATAGCAAGAAAAATAGCCGAGGTGCTCGGAAAGGATATCAGACCCGCCTATAAGAGAGAAAGGTCTGGGGATGTAAAGCATTCGCTTGCTGATATAAGCAAAGCCAAGGATATTCTTGAATATGAACCGAAATATGATTTTGAGTCTGGGCTTAAGGAAACAATAGAATGGTTCAGAACGTTAAAGAAGAATGAAACATGAAAATTCTGACAATGTGCCAGGATATCAAAAAAGGCGGTTTTTATGAAAGATATCTATCCCTAATAAATGCCATGCTGAAGCGTGGCTGGAAAATTCATTACATATCTACAGAGAGATTCCCCATCAAAAACCGGGGATTATATTTCCATAAAGTAAGCAGGCCCAGAAAAATAGGGCTCCCTCTTTTTGCAAGCTTCCTGCCCCAGGCCATACTTAAAGCCACGATGCTTGCAAAAAAAGAAAAATTTGACAGGATAGTGATTTTTGGTTCGCTTTATGGTGTGATAGGTAGATTTGTTAAAAAAATACACGGAACGCCTATGATAATTTTTCTGAGAGCAGACCTCATTGAAAACCTGAGAATACAGGGCAAAAAAACTATTACCAAGCCCGTTTCTGTGGCACAGCGGCTGGCTTTCGGGGCAGCGGATATGATTGTAGTAAATATATCTGATGTCGGGAAAAAAGTGCACCAGCGCTTTGGAATACCCAAAGAAAATATACAATGATATACCTGAAGAGTTCAGAACGCCCGTTAAATCAAAAAAGAACGGTGAAATAGGCTTTGTTGGTGTGTTGGAAAAAAGGAAGGGAATTGACATGCTCCTTGAGGCTTTTGCAAGAGTCAGGGATAGCCTCAAGGAGAATCTTGTAGTAGTCGGTGACGGACCGATGATGAAGCAGCTTGAACGATTTATAAAAGAGAACGGGCTTGAGGACAGA